>NZ_QTQN01000022.1:0-141707 GCF_003853755.1 Burkholderia sp. Bp8984 | reverse complement strand
TCGGGGCGCACCGAAAGCCACGTGATGCTGGTGGACCTGCGCGCGAAGAACATCACGGGCAAGGCAGCGGAAGCGGCACTCGGTGCGGCGCATATCACGGTGAACAAGAACGCGATCCCGAACGATCCGGAGAAGCCGTTCGTGACGAGCGGCATCCGCCTCGGTTCGCCTGCGATGACGACGCGCGGCTTCGGTCCGGCGGAAGCGGAGAAGGTCGGCAACCTGATCGCCGACGTGCTGGAAGCACCGGAAGATGCCGCGACGATCGAACGCGTACGCGGTCTGGTCGCGGAGTTGACGCAGCGTTTCCCGGTCTACGGCTGAGACGCGGCAATCGGGTTCGACCGTCGATGCGATTGAGCCTCGCTCGTTCCGAAGCGATGTAAAAATCCGGCTCGCACACCGCGAGCCGGATTTTTTGCGCTGTGCGCGAACCGGTGTCGCGTCACACGGTCGGATCGACGTTCGCCTCGAGTTCGCGAATACGCTCGTCGTTACGCGTGTCCTTGAGCACCGGCGGCCCGGCGAAGGACTTGCGCACGCCGAACCCGTACCAGATCACCATCAGCACGCCCACGAACGCGACGAGCACGTAGAGCACCTTCTCGTTCGGCGGCTGGATGCCGACGTACGCGAGCACGCACGCGCCCACCAGCGCGAGCAGCGCGCACGGCTTCGACCAGATGCCCAGCTGGAACGGGCCCTTTTCGGTCCACGTGCGCCCTTCGGCGAGCATCCCGGAACCGATCGGCATCGCGTACGAGATGAACAGGAACACGGCGCTGCCCGCGCTCAGTACCGAGAACGCGTCGCCGTACAGCGTGACGACGATCGCGAGCACGGCGCAGGTCCAGATTGCCGGGCCGGGCGTCCGGTGATTGTGATTCACGCTGCGCAGCAGCTTCGACGCAGGCAGCCCGCCGTCGCGCGCGAACGCGTACATCATCCGCGACGTCGACATGATCGCGGCGAGCCCGCACACGTAGTTGATGAAGAACATCGCCAGCTCGAGGCAGACGCGCAAGGTCTTCGGGATCGGCGCGAGGATCGCTTCGAAGAAGCCGGTGCCCTGTTTCATCGCGGCGGTCAGGTCGGGCATGACCAGCACGAACGTGCACACCATCACGTAGCCGAACACCGCGGACCAGAACACCGAGCCGATGATGCCGCGCGGCACGTTCTTCGCCGCGTCGTGCGTTTCTTCCGACGTATGTGCAGACGCGTCGAAACCGGTGATCGTGTAGGTCACCAGCAGCAGGCCGGACAGGAACGCGAGCGGCGTGGTCTGCTTCGGCCAGGCGCCGCCGTCGACGCCCGTGTAGTTGGTGAAGGTGACGAGCCGATGCAGGTCGAACGTGACCGGCGAGTAGACCAGCAGCGACACGACCAGCGCGATCGTCACGACGAAGATCAGGTAGCCGGACAGGTCGGTGATCTTGCTCGCGATCCGGATGCCGCGTGCGTTCAGGATCGCCTGCGAAATCGTGATGACCGTGATGAACGCGGTCTGATGCCACCACGTCAGGCTGTCCGGACCGACGCCGAACATCGGTGCGATCAGCGTCTTGAAGAACGGATCGTAGGTGCCGAAGTTGATCGCCGCGATCACGAAGATCAGGCCGATCAGGTTGAGCCACGCCGTCATCCACCCCCATTTCTTCCCGCCGAGGATCGCGCCCCAGTGATAAAGGCCGCCGGCGGTCGGAAACGCGGACGCGATCTGCGACATCGACACCGCGACGATCAGCGCGAACAGCGAGCCGAGCGGCCAGCCGAGGCCGACCGAGGCGCCGCCGGCCGCGGAGAACGCCAGTTGAAACGCGGTGATGCCGCCCGACAGAATGCAGATCACCGAAAACGACACGGCGAAGTTCGAGAAGCCGTTCATGCGTCTCGACAGCTCCTGCGCATATCCCATCTTGTGGAGGAGGCTTACGTCGCTGTCGATACCTGCATCAGGCTGGATTTTCGCATCCATATTCGCTCCGTCACGTATGTCCTGCGAGGCAGGACCGTCATCGCTGCCCGGGCCCGGTGCTGCGGCCCGCTCCTGGAATTCGTCGGCGGGCACGCGTTGTCATGCATCGATGGCGATCGCGTATCCGGTCCGATACGGAACGGTATGAAGCCAAATCTCGCGGCGATATCGGATTTCGGCAATCCGGCGAAACTCCGGACGGGTGCACCGTTCGGGGGCATCGCGTGGCGTGCTGAATATTTGTAAGGAATCCATGCGGATCGGGATGATCCGTACTTGTCGAAATGCGACAGCCGGGGAAAAAGTGCGCCCCGTGAAGGGCGACATGGCCCGCAATCGCTTTCTGAAGTCGACCGCGCCCCGTGTCGCAATCCCGTGAGTCGGCCCGGCAGGGAACCTGGGGCGGCCTACTCGGCCTGCTGCTTGCCGGGTTTCCGTCCGAACCGCGCACGGTAGTCGCGCGGCGATATTCCGACCCGCTTCGCGAATGCACGTTGCAGCGCATCCACGCTGCCGAACCCCGAACGTTGCGCGACCCGTTCGAGCGGCCAGTCTGCCCGCTCCAGCAGCGCCTTCGCGCGCTCGACGCGTGCGGCCAGCACGAATTGCGCGGGCGGGAGCCCCGTCTCCTTGAGGAAATTGCGCGCAAACGTGCGCTCGCTCATGTGCAGGCGCGCGGCCAGCGCGGCGACGCCGAGATCGCCGGTCGGGTCGTCGGCGATCGACGTGAGCAGCGCGCGCATCGGTGGCGTCGCGTTTGCCTGGATGTCGAGACCGACGCTGAACTGCGCCTGTCCGCCGGGACGGTGCATGAAGAGCACGAGCTCGCGCGCGACCGCGAGCGCGGTCGGCGCGCCGCAGTCGGCCTCGACGAGTGCGAGACACAGGTCGATGCCGGCCGTCACGCCGGCTGACGTATGAAACGGCGGATCGCTCACGTAGATCGCATCCGGCTCGACCCGCACGTCGGGGCAAAGCGCCTGCAGCGTCGCACACTGATTCCAGTGCGTGGTGGCGCGCCTGCCGTCCAGCCATCCGCCCGCGGCGAGCACGAACGCGCCCGTGCAGATGCTCGCGATCCGCCGCGTGCTCGCGATCCGCGTGCGCAGCCAGGGCAGCACGCCGGCGTTCGACGCCGCGTGCCGCAGCGCCGCTTCGCTGCCGCCTGCGACGATGATCGTGTCGATGGGCTCGGGCAACGCCGCAAGCGCGGTCGGGCCGGCAAGACGCAGGCCCGCGTGCGTGACGATGTCGTTGCCGTGTTGCGATGCGAGCGTGAGCCGATAGCGCGGGACATGCCCGGGAAGATGGCGGTTCGCGACCGCGAACACTTCCATCGGGCCGGTGATGTCGAGTGACTGGACGCCTTCGAAGCCGACGACGACGATGTCGCGTGCCGGACCGGTTGACTGGGGCATGGCGGAAAGTGCGGTGGAGTTGTCCTTGTGACCGCGTGCATGATCCTTGTAATTTTCCGCACGTGCAATCGATTGACGCGGGTGGGCGATGCGGGAATGGAACAGAAACGGGGCGATGCGCGTGGCGGTGGCGCTGCTCGTATGCGCGGTGCTGGGCGCGTGCATGTCGGGGCAGTCGGGGCCGTCGGCCGCGCACGGCGCACGAACGGTCACGCAAACGCTGAGCGTGAACGCACCGAAGGCGGGCCGCACGCGGCCGCTCGTTGCGATCGTCGCGGACAACGCCGGAACGGAGACGACCGATTTCATCGTTCCGTACGCGATTCTGAAGGCGTCGGGCGCGGCCGATGTCGTGGCCGTGTCGGCCGACGCCGGCGCGGTCGAACTGATGCCCGCGCTGCGGATCCTGGCCGATACGACGTTCGACCGGTTCGACGCGGACGTGCCCCTCGGCGCGGACGTCGTGATCGTGCCGGCCTTGCATCGTGCCGACCGGCCGGCCGTGCTCGCGTGGCTGCGCAAACAGGCCGCTGCCGGCGCCACGATGGTGGCGATCTGCGATGGCGCGGCCGTGCTCGCGAACGCCGGGCTGCTGCGCGATCGCATCGCGACCGCGCACTGGTATTCGCGCGACGGGCTGCGTCGCCGTTTTGCCGAAACGGCGTGGGTCGACGATCGCCGCTACGTGATGGACGGCAACGTGATGACGACGAGCGGCGTGTCGGCGTCGATTCCCGCGTCGCTTGCGCTGGTGAATGCGCTGGCGGGGCCGGTGGCGGCGCGCGAAACGGCACGCGACATCGGCGCGCATGGATGGAGCGACGTTCACGACGGCAGCCGGTTCGGGTTGACCGCGCGTGCCGTGGCGACCGCACTGACGAATCGCGTCGCGTTCTGGCGGCATCGGACCTTCGATCTGCCTGTCGCGAGCGGATTCGACGAACTTCCGGTTGCGCTCACCGCGGATGCGTGGGCGCGGACGTGGCGCAGCGACATCGTCGCAACGGCGGACGCGCACGTGATCGAATCGAAGCACGGGCTGCGCTTGCTGACGCAACCGGCCGATGCCGGCCACGCGCGCGTGACGATTCCGGACGGGCGGCGCGGCGAAGCGGTGCTGCCCGGTGTGCTCGGCGACGTCGCGGCGAGCTACGGCGACGCGACGTCGGACTGGGTGGCGCTGCAACTGGAGTATGCGAAGTAGCGGCTGCCGGGCTTGCGCGTTGCCCGGCGCAAACCGTGCCTTCGACGCCGGAAAAGGCCCGGGCGGACGATGTCGCGATCGACGAGCCCGGCCGGTGCCAGCGGACATGCGCGCAGCACATCGCGCGCACTTCGCGTTTTCCACCGACTTGCATTCGGCGTTTGATCGCGACGCCCGGGCGGCCACGCGTCGAAACGTCGGTTTCGAGCATGAACGTGGACGCGCGCGATGCTTCTTACATGCGGGTAGCGCTCAGACCGTTGCCGTCCGCCGCGCCGTCAGCCGGTTCCACAGCATCCCGGCGCGGCTTCCGCTTCGACAATAGGCGAGCACCGGCTTCGGCAGCGCATCGACCAGCGCGCCGAACGCGTCGACTTCCGCATCGCCGATCCGGTCGCGTTCGACCGGCAGATAGCGCGCGTCGAGGCCCAGTTCGCGCGCAGCGGCGGCGATTGTCTCGAACGCCGGTTGATCGGTGCCTTCGCCGTCCGGCCGGTTGCAGATCACCGCGCGAAAGCCGGCGCTGCGGATCGCTTTCAGGTCCGCCGGCGTGATCTGTCGCGATGCGGTGAACCCGGTCGCTGCCGCGGCCCGGCATTGCTCGAGCGCGCGCGCGAAACATGCGATCGCGAAATCGACGTCCTGTTCCGTCGTGAAGCGGCCGAAGCTGATCCGCACCGTGCGGCCCGCGGCTTGCTCGTCGAGGCCGATCGCCGTCAGCACGTGGGACGGCGCGCCGCTGGTCGAATTGCATGCGGAGGTCGACGACACGGCGAGCGCATCGCCGAGCATGAACGGGAAGAAGCCCGGCACGTTCACCGTGAGGCTCAGCGTGTGCGGGATGCGGCGCGCCGCTGCCGCGTTGTGCGTGATGTCGCCGAGCGCGAGCAGCGCGTCCTTCAGGCGTGCGCTGAGTGCCGCGATCCGCGCGGCTTCGCGCTCGAGTTTCTCGGCGGCCAGTTCGCACGCCACGCCCATCCCGACGATCTGGTGCGTCGCGAGCGTGCCCGAGCGCAGGCCGCGCTCGTGCCCGCCGCCGTGGATCTGCGGCGCGATGCGCTCGGCGATCTCGCGGCGGACGAACAGCGCGCCGATGCCCTTGGGGCCGTACACCTTGTGCGCGGACATCGACAGCAGGTCGATGCCGAGCGCGCGCACGTCGATCGGCGTCTTGCCGAGCGCCTGCGCGGCGTCGACGTGCAGCAGCGCGCCGGCCGCATGCACGATGCGCGAGATCGCGCCGATGTCGGTCAGCGTGCCGAGTTCGTTGTTGACGAGCATCAGCGACACGAGGCCCGTATCGGGGCCGATCGCCGCGGCCACGGCGTCGACGGTGATTTCGCCGTCGGCGGTGGGTGTCAGGTAGGTCGCGGTCATGCCGCGCTTCGACAGGTTCGCCATCGTGTCGAGGATCGCCTTGTGTTCGAGGCGGCTCGTGACGAGGTGGCGCTTGCCGGTCGCGGCTTCCGCATAGCCCTTCAGCGCGAGGTTGTTCGATTCGGTGGCGCCCGACGTCCAGACGATCTCGTCGGCCTGCGCGCCGATCAGCGCGGCGACCTGCGCGCGTGCGTGCTCGACCTTTTCCTTCGCGAGCCGGCCGGCGGCGTGCGAACTCGACGCGGGATTGCCGAAGATGCCGTCGGCACCGAGGCAGGCCGTCATCGCTTCGATCACGCGGGGATCCGCGGGGGTGGTGGCTGCGTAGTCGAGGTAGTGCAGCGGGGTGGTATCGCTCATGTCCTTCTCTGGTTCTTTCTCTTCGGAATGGGAGAAATGATACGAGGGAGGACGGGGAAAAAGGATCCAAAGTTGGCTGGGAATTCAGAGCGATGTGGAATAACGTTTTCTTTTTGTTTGATATGGGAGAATTTGTTTTCGTCTGGACCTGACGGAAGATCGGGAATTGTTCATGCGGATGCCGGCGCGGCCGGGCGCTGCCGATGGGCGTTGCCCGGCCTGCCTGCGACGTATCGGATGTCCGTGAACGCCCTGAGGGGCGCGTCGATCACGTCAACTCGTCTTGATCGGGCTGATTCGATAAACGATGCGCGTCCTGCACCCACGCATGCAGCGCTTGCTCATATTTCGTGGGGATCGTAATCGTGAGCGTGGTGAGGTGCGTGACGTTGCCCGGTAGTTCCAGATATCGCTGCCACGCCTTGCGAACGAGCTGCGACATTGCCGAGCGGTTCATACCCAGTTTCGCGGCCAGCTCGCGCTGTGGGCGGCCCTTCACGAAAATCTCGTGCAGGGCCCATTGGTTCAACGGTTTGATGCGGGTATCTTGAAGCCGCAGCAGTCGGAACTGTTCGGCGGTCATGCGTCGTGTCTTCAGCATTCAGGGGCGCCCGGAGTTCGGAATGGAAGAAACGAGCGTCGCGCCGCACGAAGTCTTGTGACCGTCGAATGCGGCGGCCCGACCTTCGACGTTGAAGGCAGCGTCGCCGGCGGCAATCGTGCAGGTGCCGTGGATCGGACACGAACACGTGTCGCCGAAGCGCGCGACCGCGCGCCCCATGACCTTGCTGATGTCGGCGCCGGACTCGACCCGGCCGCCGTGGGTATGGCTGTCGCCTACCCGGATGATTCCTCGCATATGACTTGTCCTCTCGATGATTCGCGCGGCATTGGCGTTTTACTCGCCACATGCCGCCGCGCTGGTTTGCATCACCACGAATAGCCTTGCATTCCGTAGTCGGTGTCGTGTCGACGTCCCCACCAGGGGAGGTACGCGTTGTTGCCGCCGCGTGCGCGGAACCAGTCTTGGTCCGGATCGATCGGGGTGAGCTTCGACGGTGGCCTGACGACGACCGCGACGGGGTGCTCGGGGGCGGTCGTGCCGGCGACCAAGGCGTTGCCGCCGAAGTGGTTGATCCGGCCGATTGCGAGTGCGACATCGGTCAATGCGCTGCCGGTTCCCATGTCGCCGAGCAGGGCGGCCGTGTTGAAGGTCTGATTCGTGTGGTCGTATTCAGGGAGGGTTTCGGTCAAGGTCTGCGCGAGCGAGACAACGCGTAACGACGCTGCGTCGCTGGGTACACCTGCGTCGTGGACGATGTAATTCAGGTCCGTGACCGCGACACCGGCGTTGCGTGCTGCTTCGTCGATCGTGGCTTTCCATGCCTGCACCGTTCGCGTCGTGCCGACCTTCGGCGAAAAATCGTGCGTGTTGCTGGTTGCGGCCTTGCCGATCCAGGCGAGTGGTTCGCGCTCGGTGTTGAAGTTCGGGCCGGCGAGGAACAATACGACGAGGTTCTCGTTGATCTGCGCATCCGTGGGCGGGAAGTTCGGGGCGTCCCAATTCATCGCCCATACGGTCTTGTCGGGGTTCGCCTGCAAGTAGTCCAGCGCGTTGTTCAGCGATGTGAAGCCGGCGTTTGCGCCGCCCTGAGTGATTTGCACGTCGGGGGGCGTGTCGCGGCTCCACATCGTCGGGAAATGCGGATTTCCGATCAAGAAGGTATCTGCAATTTCCTTGGTCAAAAACTCCCTCGACTCGGCGATTTCGAGTCGTTCAGGGATTGCCTGCTCAACGTGGATGCCTGCCAGCTCGCGCCAATCCTGAGAGTTCTCGGATTTAACCGTGTAGAAGTACGATGCATTCATCGCGTAGCGGTTGCGTAGCAGATCCAGGAATTCTTCCATGTACTTATGGTAGAAGCCCTTGAACGTTTCCTGCCCCTCGTTGCCGTACGCAATGCCGGCTACTGATTGCACTGTAGTAAAGGACTTCGGATCCGTGCGGACCATATCGTCATTCTTGTTTGGTGCTACAAGTCCCTGCGCCCAAAGCAATTGCCACTCTGTGGGATAGTCCTTGCGTTGCAACGGATTCAGCCAGATCAGGCCGATGACCTGGGCAATGATCGGCTTCGCCGTTTTTTCTATAGCAGGTGCTGCATTCGCTGCTGGCTTCAGAGTGGAGCCGGCGTGCGCAGCGCGCATCGCAGCCGTGGTGAACAGAAGCACCATAAGAGCGACCAAACCAGGTAAGAGAACCAATCGTTTCATCCAATCACCTATTTCCAGATGTGCCGGGTCGGGTTGTTCTACGTACGCGACCAGCGAGGCCATGAACAGGATAGTGATCAGCCATGCCGAAACGGCAAATGCGATTCGGCGCGGCCATGTAGCAATCAGTGCCGTCATATCAAGTCTCCGGCCTTCAGATAGAACTCACCTTCGCGTTCATCCAAGATCGTGCCTGGTAGGTTGCCCTCACTGTTCTCTGCATGAACCCATTTATGCATGGGGAGTCCATCGACGGTGCCGGATTTGAAGTACTTCGCAAATTTCTTGTTCCGATCGTCATCCGAGATTCCACTTGCCATGCGCCAGTCGGCTTGAACGCGCAGCGCGTTGATCTGCTTTTCCGTCAGATAGCACAGGCCAACAGCGACGTCATACGCAAGCGCCTTTTCGGCATGCTCTGGGTTGGTCATCGTCGTCGAGTGATTCGTCGGGCTGTTGGTCGTGCCGCGATCGAGCCAACCGACGATCTGTTTGTCGCGCCAATCCTTGTAGCCTTCGGGCATCGCGCTTTTGCCGTCCTCGCCGATCACGTGGCCGTCGCCGTCGAGCCATTCGGTGTTTAGCGTCCGACGCGCTTCCATTCGCATCAGCGCGCGGTCCTCGTAACGTTGTCCGGCTTCCGTTGCGGCCGTACCTTGAGCGACGCTGTCCTGGTTCTTCGCCTTGTACTGGTCGTAGGGGTCGTCGGCTCGCTTGTCCGCGTCAGCCTTGTTCGCGTCGCGCCATGCAGCCGGCGGATCGTTGCCTTCGTTGAAGTCGCTGATCGCGTCGCCGTCCCTGGTCGCGACTGACTTGCCGAATCGCAATGCCTTCGGCGGGAATGGCTCGTCAAGCGCCGGGGCATCCGCCACCACCGTCCAGCCCTTCGGCGGATCGGCGTTCACGCGGAGCATGTTCAATGCCGAACTGATGCCGGTCACGACGAACATGAGTGGCGCGGTCACGAGCGTCGCCGCCATGCCCAGAACCGATTCATTTCCTTTGATCGCGCCGACGAGATTGAATTTGGCCGGCGGCGACGGCGGATACCAGAACCCCGGCTTCGTTCCTTGTTTGCCATGCCGCCAATCGTCTTCCCAGTATCGGTACGGTTTCTGCACGCCGACCGGGAAACCTGAGGCAAACACGCGCTGCGTCAGGATACCGGCCGCGCCGATATCGTCGAGTTCGTGCTTGCTGATGCCGCGCCAGCCGATCCCTTGCACCGTCACCGCCGAAATCACTTGATCGTGCGGACAGCAATATGCGGTGACGCGGCCATACGTCGATTCATTCAGCCCGTGCCTCGCGCGATCCTCTTGCGCCGCATAAGACCGCTTGCTCGTCGGCGATACCCGCTCGTTTTCCATGTCCTCGTCGATTTTGTCGGCAGGCTGTTCGTAAGCTTTTCGAGCGCTGATGATCGACAGGAATTTGCCGAATGTCTTCGTGCGCGCGGCGTAGGTTTGTCGTCCACGTTGGCCGCTCGCGTCCTTCGTCGCGCGTTGCGACCAGGTATCCATGAACGTGTCGGATTTGTATGGGCCGTCTGCGTTCGCCAAGCTATATGGTGCGTTCGCCAGCACGTAGGCGTCTGCCACGCAGTGGCCTGTGCGTCCCCACGGATCTTCAACATCGGGAAATGCGTCGCCGAAGAACGCCGCAGTGAGGCCCACGATATTTCCTTGGCTGTGGCATACGACGGTAATCGGGACATCGGCCTGCATTCGGCGAATCGACTCGATCAGCCTGGCAAGGCGCAACGCGGCGAGTACGCCATACGCTCGAGGCGGCGCGCGGTACAGCGGCCGATTGGTCGGATTGATGCCTTGCACGGTCATCCAGCCCATCGTTCGATCATCCAGACCGCCGTGCCAAAGATCGGGCAGACTGGCGCAGCCGTTCGTGAACGGGCCGCCGCCCCAATAGTCCTTCTCGTTCAGGAAGATCTTGTCGCCGTACTCCTTCAATTCCGCAGCTGTCGCGCGATAGCCCCAGCGGAAATGAATGACGGGCGAGAACGACGGCTCGGGCTTGATGTAGTTGCCGGACCAGAGCTTCGGATTCAGAAACCCATCCGGCGTCAAACTCTCCGTGTACTTCGCGGGCGTCAGTTGTCCGGCATCGATACCGTGATACATCATCTGATCGTCCAGACGTCCGAGCCTGCGATTCAGGCCTTTGCACAGCCCGTCCTCCGACGCCTCGAACCATTCGCCTTCGGAATTCACCCCATGCACGAAGATCACGATACCGGGCAAGGGCAATTGCTTGATGCAGATGAGCGGCGTGTTCTTCGCGAACATCGTCACGCCTTCGCCCCGGCCGACGACGATCGGCGGCGGTGCCGGCCGCGACACAGCTACGTCGTCAGCATCGACTTTCGCCGCAGGTTGGTCGCGATGAGCAGTCGCCATCAGCGGCGGTTCAAGAAATGAATCAGTCATGCAGATTCCTTCGCGATCCTATGTATTTTTTTTTGATGAACTGCACCGCCAGCCTCTCGAACTGGTCAGCATCGACAGCCGGGAGTTGGCCGGCCGCATCGCTCGACAAGTTCGACAGCGGTCCGGACGGCCTGTTGACCTCGGCCTCGAATCCCGCCGCCGCGTTGCCGTCGGTGGATCGGACCAGCTTCGGTACTCGGCCAAGCGTGTCCTGACCAAACTTCGGCATATCCGCACTCATGCTCGCAGGCCCGTCCCACACATGCCCCGCCGACTTCACCGTGAATGTCCCCGGACATCCCAGTTCGATATCCCCGCCGCGCAGCTTGAGATACGCGCCACCGGACGTGACGAACACGACTTCATCGCTCGCCGTGCCGACGAGGTTTCCGCCACTGGCCGTCAACTGAAGGTTCTTCGCCGAATCGACCTGCGTATCGTCGTGCTGCGATTGAATCGTGACCTTCCCTCGATTCGCGATCGCCGACACACCGTCGCCGTGCGCGAACATCGCGACACCACGACCGGCATGCAGCTTGATGCGCTCGCCGCTGCTGACCTGAACGTGTTGCTGCGCGATCTGATCGATGTTCTCGCCCGCATACATGACGTGCGTCCTGGGCGTGACGTTGAGCGACCCCGACTGCGCGCCGAACGCGATCAACGCGGGCGCATCGCCGGTCGCACCGGGCCGCGCACCGTCAGGCGTCCAGTTGCGGAACGCATCGGCGACGTTGTCCTGACCGGCGGTATCGGCCGACTGTCCGCCATGCTCGCCGGCATAGTCGCCGAGCGATTTGAACAGCGCCGTGCATTCGTCGAGCAGTCGAATCAGTTCGTCTCGATCGAGCTGACCGCCGGTGGCCCGTGTGCGCGCATAGGTCGACAACAGGATGCCCTGCGCCGCGCGCAGAGCCGCGGCGGCGTCGGTGCGCAGCTCGGCACCTTCGCCGCGATCCTTCCCGTGTCCGTGTTCGCGCGGCTGCGTCAGATAGCCGAGATTCAGTTGGGTATGCGCATGTTCGCTCGCCAGCTGCGCCGAGATTTGCGACGGCGTATCGTCGAGACGAAGCTGGTTGTAGCGCCGGCCGTTGATTTCCTTGGTCTTGATGCCCGACAGGAAGCGGTTGCCGGGGAGCGCGCCCGTATGGGTGAACGTCACGGGCGGGTTCGCGCCGTTGCTCAGCACGCCGATGATGACGAGCCGGTCCGGATCGCCGGACAGACATCCCAGCAGCACTTCCATGCCGACGCGCGGCAGGAAGAGCGCGCCGAAGTTGCCGCCGGCGAGGCTTGTACCGACGCGAATCGGCGCACTGTCGCCGGCCCGGCCGTTCGTTCCGGCGCCTTGCGCGTGCGCGTGATCGGCCGGATCGTGCCCGTGGATCAGCACGCGCACGCGGCCGGCCCCGTCGCAAAACACTTCCTCGCCCTGCGCGCCGACGATCGTGCCGGTCAGCAGGTGCACCGGCGGTACGTCGACCTTCGGATCATAGGCGGGCTTCAGCGGCACGCCGCGTCGCACGCACGTGAAACGGTTTTCATAGCGCGTGTCGGTTTGCTCCGGCAGATCGACAGGTGCCGGCGCAGCCGTTTGCGCGAGGTTCCGGCTCGCCGCGAACAATGTGTGCGCGCGGCCCGCGAGCGGCTTCGGCAGGTTGTTCCAGATATCGTGCCGAACCGACGTGACGACGAACTGGCGACGATCGGCCGGCCGCATGTCCAGCTCCGGGTCGCCCGTCAGCGTGAACCAGTGGCCGACGGGCAGGTCGCGTACGCTGCTGATTCCGTCGTAACGCTCGGCTTCGAACTGATGCGCCAGTATCCGGTCGCGCGTGATGCGATCGTGATCGCGCCATGAGTCGCCGACGTGCGGGATGTCGATCGCGACGTCGGTCAGCAGGCGCGCAAGGTCGTTCCCGGCTTCGCCCTGGTCAAGGTCCGTGACAGCGGTGGAGTCATCTGCACGGGCTGGCTTGTAGTCCCAGGACGCGCGGCGGACCTGGCCGGGAGACACGCTCTGGCAGTGCGCAAAAAGCGTCACCGTGTCGCGTTGTTCGGTTCCGGCGTCGCGCGGGTGAAGCCGCAGCGTACCGGCCGGCGCTTCCTTCAGGCGATGCGGGTCGTCGCAGAACACGAGCGTATGAATCGGCCACGCGCCGTTCATGCCGCGCGCGCCTCCGGCCGGCTCGGCCTTCGCGAAGACCGTGATGCCTTCCCGACGCAGCAGACGTCGGATGAAACGAGCGTCCGACTCGTTGACCTGCCGCGTGAGTTCGCGCACCGGATAGCGATCGGCCTGCAAGCCGGACAGGTCGAAATCGAATGCGCGCGCGAGTGCGTGGCTGCGCAGTTTCCACTCGTTCATCAGCGTCGTGAGAATCTCCGTCACGTGGCGCGATCGGAATACGCGGGCGTTGGTGCGACGGTCCATCAACGACAGCGCGTCACACACGTGCAATTGATAGACGGTCAGTTCGCCGTCGGATTGACCGGTTCGCACTTCACGCACGATCGCATTGATCGCGCGCGTACTGCCGCGGTCCGTCGTCAGCCGGACCGATACGGGCAGGCCGAGAAACAGCGTCGGCGACAGATGATCGTGGCTCGACACGCAGGTCAGCTCGCCGTCGATGCCGGACATCAGGCCTTCGCGGATATCGGCGTGATGGAGCGCAAGCAAGTGGCCGACCGCGCGCTGCGCCCGGCCGAAATGGAGATCGACGGGTCGCGAGTTCCCGTCGGTCAGACTGGACGCAAATTCCCGAAATGTTCTTGCTATCGACATCGCCATAATCTCATTGCTTTTTTATTGATTAGGATTTGTTTGAAATGCGGTCCTGTTTGAATTGAGGAAATCGGATCGAAAATTCGCGTCGAGAATATCAAGCTTGTCGGTCTCGATAAATGTATTTTTGTTTTTGTCTGGCTGGATGATTGGTTTGAAACGGTATTTTTCTTTTTCGGCGATTTGGATGATTTTGAAAGGTCTCGTATTAATCGGTAAAAAGGGCGGGCGCAAGGTGGTTCTGTCAGATTGTGTGGTTGTCGTGCAGGTTTTTTTATTTAAATAAAATCGATTATGGATTTCGAAGATAGGATCCGTCTGATATCGAAGAAAATGGCGGCGTATTGCGCTGACGAAAAACGTGTGGACGGATTGCTTCGTGCCTGCTCGGAGCGCATCTGCCGGTTGCCGGTCTCGTCATTCGCCGCATGCTGATCGGCGCGCGGCCGGGCGGCGCGCCGAACCGCGTTCATCGGTCGCGCAAGCGGCGTCGCCTGCGGGCACCGCTGATGTCTATGAGGGATTCCCCCGTAACCGGGGAAGGAGCGCTGCTTCAACGCTGCCGCCGTTCGCACAGCGCTTCTCCATCGACCTTTCCCGCCTGCCGCGCCCGATTATTTGCGTTTCGCGAATGGCGCGTTCGCCGGTTGTTCCATACCCGATCTGCGTGCGCGCACCTATCGTTCGGGCGTCGGCTGATTGAATTCGACGCCTGCACCCGGAACGAAGCCGGACAGGCGGCCGCCACTTCCTCGCGACTCACGTCGCGTCGCACACCCAAGACAACGGACCTGGCTGATGCGCGGACGCCCCGGCGCGCGCAAGCGGACCAATCCACGGAGACAGACATGAAAGCAAACGAGTGGGATACCTCCTATGAGTGGAAGGCGGTGACGCTGCTGGCGCTCGGCTTCGGCCTGGTCGGCCTCGACCGCTGGCTCATCGCGCCGCTGTTCCCTTCGATCATGAAGGACCTGCACCTGAGCGCGCAGGACGTCGGCAACTGCATCGGCGTGCTCGGCCTGTCGTGGGGCATCTTCGCGGCGCTGATGGGCGGCATCTCCGACAAGGTCGGCCGCCGCAAGGTCCTGATTCCCGCCATCATCGCGTTCTCGCTGCTGTCCGGCTTCTCGGGCCTCGCGGGCGGCTTGCTCGGCCTGATCGCGATCCGCGGGCTGATGGGCGTCGCCGAAGGTTCGTTCTGCCCGACCAGCTTCGCGGCCACCGCCGACGCGTCGCACCCGCGGCGGCGCGGCCTGAACCTCGGGCTGCAGCAAAGCGGCTTCGCGCTGTTCGGGCTGGCGCTGTCGCCGATCATCGCGACCCAACTGCTCAACGTCGTGTCGTGGCGCTGGGTGTTCGCGCTCGTGGCCATTCCCGGGCTGATCCTCGGCGCGATCATGTTCTTCGTGATCCGCGAACCGAAGCGCGCGAAGGAGGTCGTGTCGGAGCACGCGCCGGCGTCGCTCGGCCATGTGCTCAAGAGCCGCAACATCCTCGTCGCGATGGCCGCCCTGTGTTGCGCGATGACCGGCGTGTTCGTGCTCGGCGCGCTGCTGCCGCTGTACCTGACGGATTACCTTGCGCTCGGCACGCAGAAGATGGGCCTCGTGGTGTCGGCGATCGGCTTCGGCGGCTTTCTCGGGCAGTTCGGGCTGCCGGGGCTGTCCGACGTGGTGGGCCGCCGCCTCGCGAGCATCGCGGGCTTCGCCGGCACGGCGGCGATGCTCTACATCTTCCGCGGCCTCGGCCCGCAACCGGTCGTGCTGTTCGTTGTCCTGTTCGTCGCGTCGTTCTTCACGCTCGGGCTGGTGTCGCTGCTGTCGGGCCCCGTCGCGACCGAAGCCGCGCCCGTCGGCCTCGTGTCGACGTCGATCGGCGTGGTGGTCGGTTGCGGCGAGATCTTCGGCGGCGGCATCGCGCCGGCGATGGGCGGCTACGTCGCCGCGCACTTCGGGATCCAGAACATTCTGTGGCTGCCGATGGGGGCGGTGCTGCTCGGCATCGTGGTCAGCATGCTGCTGCGGGAGACGGCCCCGGCCGTGTTGCAGCGCCGCGTAGGCGTGCAGCCGGAGCTGTCGGCGGGCAAGCAGCCGTAACGTGCCCCGCGGTCATGCGCGCAGCCGGCGGGATTGACACCCGTCAGGTGACAGTGTGACGCGTTCGGCGTGACCCACCCGGCCGGCAGGTGCGGTTAGACTGCCGGTTTGGCTTTCGGGAAGGGTGCGGCATGGACCGGTTTCTGAGCATCGAGGCGTTCGTCAGGGTCGCGGAGGCGAGCAGCTTCGCGGAAGCGGCGCGGCAGCTTGGGGTCACCAGTTCGGTCGTGACGAACCGCATCCAGCAGCTGGAGAAGTTCGTCAACGCGCCGCTGTTCCATCGCAGCACGCGCCACGTGCGGCTGTCCGAAGTGGGCGAGACCTTCTACCGCGAATGCGCGGAAGTCGTGGGGCGCGTCAACGAGCTGACCGACCAGATGCGCGAGCTGCGCGCGACGCCGACCGGGCGGCTGCGCATCCAGATGCTGCCCGGCTTCGCGCTCGATCACTTCGGCGTGCCGCTCGCCGAATTCAATCGCCGCTATCCGGGCATCCAGCTCGACATCATCGTCAATGACCGTGTCGTGGACCCTGTCGAAGAAGGGTTCGACATCGCGTTCCAGATCTTTCCGCCGATATCCGAGTCGCTGATCGAGCGGCGCCTGTTCGTGGTCCGACGCCTGTTCTGCGCATCGCCGGCCTACCTCGACGCGCATGGTGCGCCACAACATCCGCGCGAATTGCTGCAGCACACCACGGCGCTGTATTCGGGTTATCCATCACGTAACCGCTGGACGCTGACACGCGGCGACGAGGTCGTCGAAATGGAGCTGCCGGGCATGATCCGCTCGAACTCCGTGCACCTGCTGCGCGAGTACGCGCTGACGGGCGGCGGCGTCGTGTGCCTGCCCACGCTGGTCGCGAGCGACGCGCTTGTCGCGGGCCGGCTGGTGCCCATCCTCACCGACTTCCAGATCGCGCCGCTGAGCTTCGCCGCCGTTTATCCCGCAACGCAGCGACAGGCGCTGAAGGTGAAGGCGCTGGTCGAATTCCTCGTCGAATACATCGGCGACGAGTCGCCGTGGGATCGCCCGCTGCTGGAGCGCGGCTGGGTTCGTTGAGCGAAGCGATTATTCGCGAAACGCAAATGCCGTAGTCGCGCTCCGTTGCCTTGTTGACGGGCGTCGTCGCCCCTAAAGTTGAATCCAACAAGCGGTTCAACTCAGGAGACAGCAATGACCGACACGGCATTCCACACCGTCTTTGGCTCGCTCGACGGCTACACGAAGGGCGAGATCGAAATCACCAGCGGCAGCGCAAAACACTACGCGTTCTCGAACGTCTTCGAGATCGCATCGAAGTCGGCGCCCTACGAAAAGGTCGTCGCCGGCAAGAACCTCGAATACGTGATCGAAGTGCTGCGCACCGAAGGCCAGTCGCCGTGGTTCGCGTGCGCGCACGACGAGTTCGCGATCCAGATGGATGGCGAAGTCCGCATCGACTTCATCAAGCTCGACAACCCGCCCGCCACCGGCCGCGGCACCGTGAACGCCGGCACGCAGCCGGCGGGCCGCGAGATGGGCTACGTCGTGCTGCGCAAGGGCCACCAGGCACTGCTGCCGGCCGGCTGCGCGTATCGCTTCACCGCCAGCAAGCCGGGCGTCGCGCTCGTGCAGACCGTGCTCGGCGAGCTGTCCGTCGAGAAGTGGGCCGACATCTGCCTGCACTGATCGATTCGATCGCGAAGATTCAACTATTCCAGGAGACACGTTATGGCCACCCTCGAGACCCTCGATCTTTCCGCAGGCTTCGGCGCCGATCTGGTGCAGGCCACGCAAGCCGATGCCGTCACCGGTTACCGCCGCTTCCACCTCGGTGAATTCGCGTTCCATCGCGACGAGTATTTCGTGAAAATCAGCTGGCCGGCGAAAGGCCAGACCCGCACGCACGCGATCCCCGCGGACGCATTCCTGCGCGCGATGATGCGCGACGTCGCGTGGGGCTTCTTCTACGGCTGGGTGAATTTCGATCACGTGTTCGGCACGCGCAATCACTACGGCAAGGTCGACGTCTATGCGGGCACGTTCAACGGAATCCTGAAGGAAGCCGGCGTCGACTACACCGAGACGTTCGAAACGCCGACGATCATGGCGACCTTCAAGGCGATGCTGCACGACTGGACCAACGAAGGCTTCGATCCGTTCGCGGCGCCGGAGGAAACCGGCACGGCGTTCGGGCGCAAGCACGGCGAGAACGGCTCCGCGATCGAACGCACGCGCATCGCGACGCGCCGCATGCCGGGCCTCGAAGGCGACTCGCCGCTGCGCGACGATCTGCCGGTCAACCGCGCGTTCCTCGACGTCGGCCAGGACGAGCCGGAAGTGCACGTGAAGCCGGGCTTCGAAGGCGAGCTGCATGCGTTCAACCTGTTCAAGTACCTGTCGCGTTCGGACGTGACGTGGAATCCGTCGGTGACCTCCGTGTGCGGGCGAAGCCTGTTCTGCCCGACCACCGAGGAATTCATCCTGCCGGTATTCCACGGCAACGACCGCGTCGAATGGTTCCTGCAACTGTCCGACGAAATCGTGTGGGACATCGGCGACAAGAACACCGGCGCGCCGCGCGCGCGCGTCACGATGCGGGCCGGCGACATCTGCGCGATGCCCGCCGACATCCGGCACCAGGGCTACTCGACGAAGCGTTCGATGCTGCTGGTCTGGGAAAACGCGACGCCGAACCTTCCGCAGCGATACGAGAGCGGCGAGCTGGCGCCGTATCCGATCGAGTTCTGAGCCGCGCCGGCTCGCACAAGCACACCATCGAGGACGATTCATGCAAACCCAACTTTTCATCGACGGCCGTTTCGTCGACGCCGTCGAGCGCGGCACGATCGACGTGCTCAATCCGCATGACGGCTCGCTGATCACGAAGATCGCCGCCGCCACCGCGGCGGACGTGGACCTCGCGGTCGAAGCCGCGACCCGCGCATTCCCGAAGTGGTCGGCGATGCCGGCGGCCGAGCGCGGCCGGCTGCTGCTGCGCCTCGCCGACGCGATCGAAGCCAACGCGGAGGAACTCGCGCAGCTCGAATCGCTGGACACCGGCCACCCGATCCGCGATTCGCGCGCGCTCGACGTGCCGCGCACGGCCGGCTGCTTCCGCTACTTCGGCGGCATGGCCGACAAGCTGCAGGGCTCGGTGATTCCGGTCGAAACCGGCTTCCTGAACTATGTGCAGCGCGCGCCGATCGGCGTGGTCGGCCAGATCGTGCCGTGGAATTTCCCGCTGATGTTCACGAGCTGGAAGATGGGCCCGGCGCTGGCGGCAGGCAACACCGTCGTGCTCAAGCCGTCGGAGATCACGCCGCTGTCGACGCTGCGCATCGTCGAACTGATGGCCGAAGTCGGGTTTCCCGAAGGCGTCGTCAATATCGTTCCCGGCTACGGTCATACGGCCGGCCAGCGTCTCGCCGAACACCCCGGTGTCGGGAAGATCGCGTTCACCGGTTCGACGGCGACGGGCCGTCGGATCGTCGAGGCGTCGCAGGGCAACCTGAAGCGCGTGCAACTGGAACTCGGCGGCAAGGGCGCGAACATCGTGTTCGACGACGCGAACCTCGACGCCGCCATCAACGGCGCCGCGTGGGCGATCTTCCACAACCAGGGGCAGGCGTGCATCGCCGGTTCGCGGCTCGTGCTGCATGAGCGCATCGCCGACGAATTCCTCGAGCGCTTCGTGTCGCTGGCGTCGTCGATCCGCGTCGGCAACCCGCTGGACCCGGACACCGAGATGGGCCCGCTGACGTCGAAGCAGCACCTCGACCGCGTGCTGTCGTTCGTCGACGTCGCGCGCGAGCAAGGCGGCCGCGTGCTCGCGGGCGGCAGCGTGCCGCAGGACGCGGCACTTGCGAACGGCTACTACGTGCGCCCGACCGTCATCGAGGCGAAGAGCGCCGCCGACCGCGTCGCGCAGGAGGAAGTGTTCGGCCCGTTCGTCACCGTGCTGCGCTTCGGCAGCGACGAGGAAGCGCTGGCGATCGCCAACGCGACCGAATACGGGCTCGGCAGCGGCCTCTGGACCAACGATCTCTCCCGCGCGCACAGGATGGCGTCGCGGATCGACGCGGGCATGTGCTGGATCAACTGCTACAAGCGCGTCAATCCGGGCAGCCCATTCGGCGGCATCGGCAAGTCGGGCTACGGCCGCGAGATGGGTTTCGAGGCGATGCACGACTACACGGAAGCGCGCTCGGTGTGGGTCAACGTCGACGGCAAGGTGCCGCCGCACTTCAAGCGCTGAGGCCGAGATGGAGCGCTTCGTCTATCAGGGAACGCCGTCCCGCGTCGTGTTCGAATGGGGCGCGCTCGAACGGCTGCCGGACGAGTTGTCCGCGCTCGGCGCGCAGCGGGCGCTGATTCTGTCGACGCCCGAGCAGCAGCCGCTCGCCGAACGCGTCCGGGACGTGCTCGGCGAGCGTGCGGCCGGCGTGTGCGCGCAGGCCGTGATGCACGTGCCGGTCGAGGTGGCGCGGGCCGCGCGCGAGATGGCCGCCGAGCTGGGCGCGGACTGCTGCATCGCGATCGGCGGCGGCTCGACGATCGGGCTCGGCAAGGCGATTGCGCTCGAGTCGTCGCTGCCGATCCTCGCCGTGCCGACGACTTACGCGGGCTCGGAGATGACGCCGATCTTCGGGCTCACGGAAGGCCGGCTCAAGCGCACCGGACGCGATGCGCGCGTGCTGCCGCGTACGGTGCTGTATGACCCGTCCCTGACGCTGTCGCTGCCGCCGGGGATTTCCGCGGCGTCGGGCGTCAATGCGATGGCGCATGCGGTCGAGGCGCTCTACGCGGAAGATGCGAACCCGGTGATCAGCCTGATGGCCGAGGAGTCGATTCGTGCGCTCGGCGAAGCGCTGCCCGCGATCGTGCGCGCGCCCGACGACCGCGAGATGCGCAGCCGCGCGCTGTATGGCGCTTGGCTCGCCGGCACGTGCCTGGGTGCGGTCGGCATGGCGCTGCATCACAAGCTCTGTCATACGCTCGGCGGCACCTTCAACCTGCCGCACGCACAGACGCACGCCGCGATGCTGCCGCATACCGCGCACTACAACCATGCGGCGGCGCCCGACGCGCTGCGCCGCGTCGCGCGGGCGCTG
Organism: Burkholderia sp. Bp8984; assembly: GCF_003853755.1. NCBI lineage: Bacteria > Pseudomonadati > Pseudomonadota > Betaproteobacteria > Burkholderiales > Burkholderiaceae > Burkholderia > Burkholderia sp. Bp8984. The sequence goes on along the minus strand of NZ_QTQN01000022.1, from coordinate 120,667 downwards.
GGCGGCACCGACGCGGCCGACGCCGGCCCGCTGCTGTTCCGGTTGAACCGGCAACTGGGCTTGTCGGCGGCGCTGGCCGACATCGGAATGCCGGAAGCGGGCCTCGACGAAGCCGCCGACCTCGCGTGCCGGAACCCGTACGCGAATCCGCGGCCGATCGAGCGCGCGCCGATCCGCGAGTTGCTTCAGCATGCGTGGGAAGGGCGCGAGCCGCAGTGAGCGGCCGGCTGCATACAAAGGAGACGAACGTGACGAATGATCATCATGATGACGGCGACACGCGGTTGACCGAGCAGGTCGTCGCCAGCTTCGACGGTACGCCGAACCCGCGCTTGCGCGTGCTGATGCAGAGCCTCGTGCGGCACCTGCATGCGTTCGTCCGCGAAACGGAGCTGACCGAGGCCGAGTGGATGGCCGCGATTCGCTTCCTGACCGAAACCGGGCAGATGTGCGACGACGTCGTGCGCCAGGAATTCATCCTGCTGTCGGACACGCTCGGCGTGTCGATGCTGGTCGATGCGATCAACCATCGCTTCGCCACCGGTGCGACGGAAACGACCGTGTTCGGCCCGTTCTACATCGAGGGCATGCCCGAGCGCGCGTATGGCGAGAACATGGCGTTCACGCCCGGCACGCCGGTCGTCGTGCATGGCCGCGTGCTCACTACCGACGGCGCGCCGGTGCGGGACGCCGTGCTCGACGTGTGGCAGACCGCCGAGAACGGCATGTATTCCGGGCAGGATACGGCGCAGCCGCACGGCAACCTGCGCGGCCGCTACCGGACCGATGCCGAAGGTCGTTACGCGATCACGACGATCCTGCCGGTCAGCTATCCGATTCCGACCGACGGCCCGGTCGGCAAGATGCTCGATGCGACCGGCCGCCATCCGTGGCGGCCCGCGCACCTGCATTTCATGATCGACGCGCCGCGTTATCGCAAGCTCGTCACGCATCTGTTCGACGAGAACGACGCGTATCTGCAGTCGGATGCCGTCTTCGGCGTGAAGCCGTCGCTGATGGTCGCCTATCGACCGCGTGCGGCGGGTGACGAGCTCGCGCGCCGGGTCGGCTTGAGCGGCCCGTATCGCGAGGCGACGTACGACTTCGTGCTCGACCGGAGCTGACCGACATGGCGCGATTCTTTGCGGTGTTCGCGACGGACCAGCCCGGCATGCGCGAGGTGCGCGACCGCGTGCGGGCGACGCATCGGACCTACCTGCGTTCCGCCGCGCAGCACGGCGTGTATGTGCGGCTCGGCGGGCCGACGCTCGATCCGCAGGGCGATGCGATGAACGGCACGCTGCTCGTCGTCGAGGCGGACGACATCGATGCGGTGATGCAGTTCGTCGGCAACGATCCGTATGTGAAGGAAGGGCTGTTCTCGCGGGTCGAGGTGCGTCCATGGGACTGGAGCCTCGGCAATCCCGAGCGGAGAGCGTGAGTCATGGGTGCCACGCAACTCTGTCGCTTCGCCGATGTGCCGGATGGTGGCGCGCGGGTCGTCGATGAGGCGCGCATCGGACGTCCCGTCATCGTCGTGCGGCGCGGGGAGCAGGTGTGGGCTTACGTGAATCGTTGCCCGCATTTCTCGGTTCCGCTCGATTTCGTGCCGGGCAGCGTTTCCTGTTATCGATCCCAGGTGCTGATGTGCGCGCATCACAGTGCGCTGTTCCGGTTCGACGACGGTGTGTGTATCGACGGGCCGTGTTCGGGTGCCGGGCTGGAAGCCGTGGCCGTCGAAGTGGATGCGGCGGCGTGGGTGATTTGCCGGAGCGCCTGAATCGGCGGCCGGGCCGATTGCACCAGGCTGGATGAAATCGGAAGTGCGCGGGATTTCATTCGTTCCAGTCGATAAGTAAAGCTAAGTAAATCTCATTATGCCGGACCGGATGCAAGCCTGATCCGGCGGGAAGGCGTTGTTTCACGAAGCATGAGCGGATCGTTCGCGACGTGGCGGGCGACCGGCTCGAATTTCAAAAAAAGACGGAGACGCAATGAAGCTCAGGTTTGGAGTATTCGCGATGCTGGCCATCGCGCAGGGTGCGTACGCACAGAGCAGCGTGACCATGTTCGGTCTGATCGACAGCGGCATCTCGTACGTCAGCAACGAGGGCGGCGGGAAGAACGTCAAGTTCGACGACGGCATCTTCACGCCGAACCTGTTCGGCTTTCGCGGCACGGAAGATCTCGGCGGCGGATATCACGCGACGTTCGCGCTCGTGAACCAGTTCTCGATGGCGAACGGCAGCATCATCGGGACCGGGATCTTCGGACGTAATGCATACGTGGGCATCGAGAGCGACCGGTTCGGCAGCATCAGGCTCGGGAATCAGTACGACTTCATGGTCGATTCGCTGTTTGCGAAGGGGAATGCGATCTCGATGGACATCTCGGGGCTGTACGGATTCAGGAATGGCCCGTTCCAGCGTCTCGCGCTACCCGGTAACCCGACCGGCGCGTTCGACTGGGATCGCACGGCAGGCAGCAAGCCAGTCGCGAACTCGGTCAAATACAGTTCGCCGACGATTGCAGGGTTGTCGGGCGGCGTGATGTATGCGTTCGGCGGCGTGGCCGGTTCCATCGGCGCGGACAATGCCGTGAGCGCGGGCTTGAACTACGAAGTCGGCGCGCTCGGCATCGGTGCCGCATATACGAACGAGAAGTACGGCCCGGCGCCCGGCACGCCGTCGACCAGCGTGCGCAACTGGGGTGTCGGGATGCACTACGACTTCGGTGCGGTGAGCGCGAAGGCACTCCTGACCACCGTGCACAATTCGTTCAACGATGCCGGCGTGTGGATGGCCGAGGCCGGCGGCGTGTGGCGGATCAGGCCGGACGTGTTTCTCGGCGCGAAGTACATGTACATGAAGGGCAACGAAGCCGTGAACGACAACCATGCGCATCAGGTCAGCGTCGCGCTTCAATACCTGTTCACGAAGCGGACGATGGTCTACGTGTCCGCCGATTATCAACGCGCGAACAGCGGCGCGAACGCGCAGATCAACGGCGTGCTCGATCCGAACGGGGCGTCGAGTTCAGCGAGTCAGGCGGTGGCGCGGGTCGGCCTGCATACGATGTTCTGATGGCGCGGCGGGCGGGACCGGCGTCGCGGTTCGCCCGCCAACCGGCTACCGCGCCGCTGCGGCCGCCTCCTTGGCCTTGTCCTGTTCCGCCGCCAGCGCCGCATCCGCCGCCTGCGCGCGCTGGATCGCCGGGCGCGCCAGCACGCGATCGATGTACGCGCGAATGCGCGGCGTTTCGGGTACCAGCTTGAACATCGTCGTCCAGTTCAGTGCCGAGCCCCACAGCACGTCGACCGCCGTAAAGCGCTCGCCCAGCAGGTAGGGCCCTTTCGCCAGTTGCGCATCGATCCGCATCATCACGGTATCGAAGTCGCCGTACGGCGACGTCGAGTAGGCGGCGGGCGGGCGATTCATCGAGCGGTCGACGATGGCCGGCTCGAGGCACGAGCCATAGAACGTCATCCAGGTCAGATACGGCCCGCGCAGCGAATCGCCCGGCGCCGGCGACAGGCCGGCTTCCGGATACAACTCGGCCGCGTACATGTAGACGGCGGCCTGCTCGGTGACGATCACGTCGCCATGACGCAGTGCGGGAACCTTGCCCAGCGGGTTGATGCCGAGGTAGTCGGCTTCGTGATGTTTGCCGGTGGAGAGATCGAACGCATGCAGTTCGTAGTCGGCGCCCAGTTCCTCGAGCAGCATCCGGGCGCCGGCCGAGCGGCTGCGCGGGGAGTGGAACAGGGTCAGGTGGCGGTCTTGCTGCATCGCGGGCTCCGGTGTGCATTCGGGACAGGTCGACCAATATAGGACGGCCGCGCGGCTTCGTCTTGGAAAAATCCGCTGCGGCGGTGCATCATCACGCAGTCACTTCAACGGTTCGTCGCCATGACCGACTTGCGTCACGTGACCGACACGCCCAAAGGCGTCGTCGGCCCGAAAGCCTTCAATCAGCGCTTCCGCCTGAATCGCTATTACCCCTGTGCCGACCTGGCCGGGGTGCTGGATCACCACTGGATCGTCGAATGGGATCTGCGCGACCAGCCGCCGTATGTGCAGCGCACGCTGCCGTATCCGTGCGTGAATCTGGTGTTCGACCGGCGGCGGACGGGGATCTTCGGCGTGGTGTCGGGGGCGTTCGAGACGACGTTGGCCGGGGCCGGGCGCGTGATCGGCTTGCGGTTCCGGCCGGGCGCGTTTCGGGCGTTCTTCGGCAAGCCGGTGCATTTGTCGACCGACAAGGTGCTGCCGGTGTCGACGCTGCTCGATTGCGGCGACGCGCAAGCCGAAGACGCCGTGCTCGGTGCCGAGGATGATGCCGGGATGGTAGCGGTTGCCGAGGCGCTGCTGTTGCGGGTGCTGCCGCCGGCCGATCCGCAGGTCGAACGTATTCATGGCATCTTGCAGATGCTGCAGCAGGATATCGGGCTCACGCAGGTGCGCGATCTGGCCGAGCGCGCGGGGTTGAGCGAGCGCACGCTGCAGCAACTCTTTTCCGACTATGTGGGCGTGACGCCGAAGTGGGTGATCTGTCGTTATCGCCTGCATGAGGCGGCCGACAAACTCGCCGGCGGCGAGCCGGTCGATCTCGCGGAACTGGCGCAGGCGTTGGGGTATTTCGACCAGGCGCATTTCACGCGCGATTTTCGCAAGCTGGTCGGGAAGGCGCCGGCGGAGTATCGGCGGGAGGATCGGCAGGGGTGAGGTTGCGGAGGAGGGGGCGTTGGCCTGCTTTCGGCTGACAATGAACCGGCGAAGGGGCGCGCAGGGCATCGGTGAATTTCAAACAATGGATGCGTTGCCTATCATTCCACCCTATAGTGCTCGTCGTTGACCGATCCGCAAGAAAATCAGGAGCCTTCGTGTTTCATCGGAAATCCAAGTTGGGGCGTTCGAGCTTCGCGTGCGTCGTCGCTTTGACGATGATCCTGGCGCCCGTCGCGGCGCATGCAGAGGCGGAGGCCGTCGACGGCACGACGCACGTCGCGCCTGCTTCCGATCACGACGCGTCGCCCGCACGACCGATCGTCGGCGACGACCCGGTTGCCATTCGGGATGCCCTGAAGAAGCTGCACATCAGCCCCGCGCCGCCTTCCTTGAGCGACCGGGTTCGCGGCCTGGTCTCCGACGCAACCGACCGGTATGCCCCGAATCCCGACCTGGCGGCCGTCGGCCTGGATCGCGACGTGACGTTCGTGGTGCCGGTGCAGTACGGGCTGAGGTACCGGTCGCAGCGGCACCTGTTGACGCTGGACGTCGACCTGTTCGACGCGGAGCACGGCGACCGGACGGGCATCCTGCTCCGGAAGGTCACGAAGGGGCCACGAGGGCGAGGGCTCGTGATCGCCCCCGAAGCGAAAGCGAAAGGGTACATCCAGCAGATCGACATCATCGAACTCGATTCCGGGCATGGGAAAAAGACCACGGTTCGCAGCCGGATGCGGATTTCGCCTGCCGTGTACGCTCAAGCGCATGGCGACTTCGCGCTCGTCTTTACCGGGCGCCTGGTTCGGCCTTATCTGACCGAGCAAGTCGAGCATGCCGATCCGAGTATCGACGAGCCGACGGACATTACGACCCGGATCTCCAGGTTGCATATGGATATCAATGCGATCTCGCTGGTGAGTCCGTCGAGCGGGGTTGTGTTGGCGAAAAAGCTGAAGTTGTCGAAGTAGGGGTTTTCGTGCGCGGGGCGGGGATACTGACCGGCTTGCGGGGCGCACGCATGCTCAAATTTTGGCGTTGCGCAATCTCAGCGCGTTCGAGATGACCGAGGCTGAGCTCAGGCTCATCGCCAACGCCGCGATCATCGGCGACAGCAGCAGCCCCGTGAACGGGTAAAGTGCCCCGGCCGCCAACGGGACCCCGAGCGCGTTGTAAACGAACGCGAAGCCAAGATTCTGCTTCATGTTCGCGACGGTTGCCTCGGACAGCGCTCGAGCACGCGCGATACCGCGCAAGTCGCCCTTGACGAGCGTCACCTGAGCGCTGCTCATTGCCACATCCGTGCCTGTTCCCATGGCCACGCCAACATCGGCCTTGGCCAGCGCGGGGGCGTCGTTTATGCCGTCGCCAGCCATCGCGACGACATGCCGGGCTTGCTGAAGCCGTGTCACCAGATCGAGCTTGTCGGCAGGCTTCACCTCGCCATGGAATTCGTCGACGCCGAGCTTCCCGGCCACGGCCTTGGCAGTGACCACCCCGTCACCGGTCGCCATCACGACTCGGATACCGTTCTCCTTCAACGTCGAAAGCGCCTCTGGCGTGGTCGCCTTTATCGGGTCAGCGACCGCCAGCAGTCCGGCCAAACTGCCATCGACTGCCAAGTACATGACGCTCGCGCCTTGCGCACGCAGGCTATCCGCCTCCCTGGACAGCGATTCGACGGATACGGCGTCAGTCTGCATCAGCGCGGTGTTGCCAAGTGAAAGTCGCCTGCCAGCGACGACTCCTCTCACGCCGATACCCGTTGCGGATTCGAAATTTTCCGTGCGGTCCAAAGTCAGCTTCTTCTCGCGGGCTGCCGCAACGATGGCTGCAGCAAGCGGATGCTCGCTGCCTTGGTCGAGACTCGCCGCCAGACGAAGCACGTCGTCGGTCGTGTATCCGCTTGTGCCTACGGCCTGCTCGAACGCAGGACGCCCCTCGGTCAGCGTCCCCGTCTTGTCGACAATGAGCACGTCGACCTTGCGCAAATTTTCAATCGCAGCGGCATCGCGAAAGAGAATCCCGGTCGTGGCTCCTTTGCCGCTTGCGACCATGATGGACATGGGCGTTGCAAGGCCCAGCGCGCAGGGGCACGCAATGATGAGCACCGCCACCGCATTGATGAGACCGAATACCCAACTGGGCTCAGGCCCAAAGATGCCCCACACGAGGAAGGTCAGGAGAGCGACGCTGACGACCCCGACGACAAACACCCCGGCCACCTTGTCGGCCATGCGCTGCATGGGCGCACGGGAGCGCTGCGCCTGCGCGACCATCTGCACGATTTGCGACAGGACGGTCTGGGCGCCGACCTTTTCCGAGCGGATGACGAGACTGCCTGTCGCGTTCATCGTTGCGCCGATGACGTGGTCGCCAACGCGCTTCGTGACCGGAATGGGCTCGCCGGTAATCATGGACTCGTCGAGCGAACTCGTGCCGTCCGTCACCACGCCGTCCGCGGGGACTTTCTCGCCCGGCCGCACGCGAAGCAGGTCTCCCACATGAACATGGGACAACGGAATGTCTGCTTCGGAACCGTCCCGGTTGATGCGCCGTGCGGTCTTGGGTGCGAGCCCGAGGAGTGCCTTGATGGCGGCGGACGTTTGCGAGCGGGCCTTCAGTTCGAGCAACTGCCCGAGAAGCGTCAGCGAGATGATGACTGCCGCCGCCTCGAAATACACGCTGACCCGGCCGTGCGCGCTGTACGTTTCGGGAAACACGCCGGGGAAGAGGGTCGCGATGACACTGTAGATATAGGCCGCGCCTGTCCCGAGCCCGATGAGCGTCCACATGTTGGGGCTGCGGTTCATGAATGAGCGCACGCACCGCTCGAAAAACGGCAGGCCTGCCCACAGGACGACCGGCGTAGAGAGGATGAACTCAACCCAGCTTTCGGTGTCGGGGTCCATCAATCGTAGGCGATGGCCAAACATCGCCAGCACGAAAACGATGGCGGTCAGTGGCAACGTCCACCAGAATCGGCGTCGGAAATCGACCAGTTCCGGATTCTCGCCTTCGTCGACGCTGGGCAGAATCGGTTCCAGCGTCATGCCGCACTTCGGGCATTGCCCGGGATGGTCCTGTCGAATTTCCGGGTGCATCGGGCACGTGTAAACGGTGCCCTCGGGCAGTGCTTGCGGCTCCTCGATGGTCGAAGGCTCAACGTACCTGGACGGCGCTGCCTCGAATTTCGTCAAGCAAGCCTGGCTGCAGAACGCGTACCACTTGCCATTGTGTTCGCGGCGCAAGCGTGACTCATCGGTCACCGCCATTCCGCAGACGGGGTCGCGAAGCGGATCCGTGGGGCGTGCGTGTTTGTCCTGGCCATCATGGTGATGAGCATGCTTGTCGTGTCCGTGCCCGGCGAAAGGGGCGTGCTCGTCCGTCTCACGACCGTGACGTTCGTCCGATGACAAGTGCCCGGACATCCTTTGGTGATGAAGTTCGTCTTCGCCGGGTTGGCCGCTCATTTGACGCTCCTTTGCTCACCCGTTCCGTTTCCATTGAGGCTCGTCGCTCTGCGCGTTCGATATTGACGTGACGACCGTGCTACGACGTGAGTTACCTGTATCGAGGCTAGCTGTTGCCTCGACCTTCTGATTCCCGATACCGACACTGGCAACATGCAGTTCGGGAGAGAGGTATGGGCGTACGGAATTGCATCAGTTCGGTCCACTCAGGCGGTTGTATAACCACGCAAAGAAGGCGCCGGCCGCAAAGAACCAGACCGCGAACACAAGGGCCGGGTAGACAACAAACCACCAGGACAATGGCTCGCGGGTCTGAAGGCGTCGGAAATCGAGTCCGTGAAAAAGAGCGTTCATGAAGTTCATGAACGGTCCAGGAAGCGCCATCCATACGAGTGTGCACAAGACATAGAACAGCACAACCGTGGCTGAAAGCGTCGCGCCAGTCTTGAAGGGTTTCATGGCAGCCTCCTCATCCCGGAAGATTGCGATCGAGTTCGGCAGTGCCAGCTACGGGTGAGCCGCCTGAAATCAATGCACTTGAGCCGGGCGTTTCCCAAACAAGCTGGGTACGAAGCGCGGCGTGTGTGCCGCGTATTCACGCCACGCAGTGCCGAACCGCGCCTCCGAATCATGCTCCTCTTGTATGGCTAGTCGAACGTACATGAAAACGAGAATGGGGAACATGGCCAAAGTCACGAGCGTGGGCCATTGGAGCAGGAAACCCAGCATGATCACGACGAACCCGACGTACTGAGGATGCCTGATTTTCGCGTAGGGTCCGGTGGTGGCCAACGCCTTGCCACGCTGAGCTTCATACAGCACGTGCCACGCCGTGGACAGCAAGTAGAAGCCGCCCAGTATGAAGAAGAAGCTGAGGAGATGCGGAAGTCCGCCATGCGGGTCGCCGTGCCTGCCGGTCAAGGTCCACCACAGGTGCCCTGCATCGTGAGATAGCAAATTCGTGTGCGGAAATCGCGTCTGCATCCAGCCCGATAGCAAGTAGACGGTGAGCGGAAACCCGTACATTTCTGCGAATAGCGCGACGATGAAGGCGGAGAATCCACCGAACGTTCGCCAGTCCCGCTTTGTCGCTGGATTGAAGAAGCTGAACGCGAAGATGATGAAGACGAGAGAATTGATGGCTACGAGGCTCCACAGGCCGTAACCGTCACCGATGCTGGTCATGACCGTCTCCCGAATGAGGGCGCCTGCCGGTCGATTTCGTCCCGTCGTGCCTGTGCCCGTGGTGCATGAACAGATGCATCAGCGGGCACGAGAGCAACAGTAGATATGGCAAGACGCCAAGGAAGTGGGCGCGGTGTTCGGAAAGCAGGAGGAATAGCGCTATTGCAGTGAATGCTACGAGTGCAATGGCTGACCGTGATTTCCAGAATGGCCGGGCACCATGCGAGCTGTCATCCATGGTTGTCTCCCGTTTCGCCTCGTCTCACTTCTCGGCCGGATGCTCTTGCGCAGCCTGACGGTCCATCATTGCCTGCATCATCATTTGCATCATATCCATGCGCATTTCCATACTCCCGCGCCGCGCCGACATCGGCATACCGGACGAGCGAGCACCCATCATCTCCATCATGCTCATGCCGTTTTGCATGACTTTCATTTGCTCGTCCATCAGGGCGGCGCGTTCTTGAGGCGTCCTCGCGTTCATCATCTTTTCGTGCATGGCGCGCATGGCCTGCATCTGGTCGTCCGCCTCGCGGTTTGACTTGCTCGGCGCTTTTGCGGCTGCCTTATTCGGATGATGGGCATCGTGAGCTGCATTGTCGGCGGCCGCCGGCGTGCCGGCGATTGCAACGGCACTGACCATGCCGAGCGTCGCAATTGCGATTGCGAGTTTGTGCGGGAATGCCATCTTGTTCTCCAGGAGCATGGTTCTTCAGAGCCGGTCGAACCCTGAAACCACTCTATGCTGACGCTCCTTCGATGGCTTGACGTGGCTCAACGAATCACGCGCCGTATTCTTCATATGTAGCGCGGCCGTGGAGCCGACACGCGCCCGAGACGGTGCATCGCTCCGGGCGCGCTCGACAATTCAGCATTGACGTGCATCAACCCTGCGACCGCCGAGCTACTTACGATAGGCAGTGCACCGGTGAGCGGCGGAATGCCGGGAATACAAGGCAGAGGCGCGTCCATGTCGAAAAGTTCTATGGCAATGTCCGCACGGCGCCGTCTGGCCCGCGCACTTCTGACAGGCGCATCGGCGCTGAGCTTGCTGTCTCTCTCAGGGTGCGGCTATAACGCCATCCAGAGCCAGGACGAGCAGGTGAGGGCCAGCTGGTCGGAAGTTCTCAATCAGTATCAACGGCGTGCCGACCTGGTTCCCAACCTCGTCAACACAGTGAAGGGGTACGCGGACCAGGAAAAGGAAGTGCTGGTCCGTGTGACGGAGGCGCGGGCGAAAGTGGGTGAGATTCGCGCCACACCGGAACTCATTGCTGACCCGCAGGCGCTCGCAAAATTCGAAGCCGCGCAAGGACAGCTCACGTCGTCTCTATCACGGCTGCTCGTGGTTTCGGAAAACTATCCGCAATTGAAGTCGGACGCGAATTTCCGGGACCTGCAGGCGCAGCTCGAGGGTACGGAAAATCGTATCGCGGTAGCCCGAAACCGATACATTCGCTCCGTTCAGACGTACAACACGACGATACGTTCGTTCCCGAACAATTTGACTGCAAAGGCCTTCGGCTATCTGGAGCGCCCCAACTTCTCCGTAAGCAACGAAGCTGAAATTTCCAGACCGCCGCGGGTCGACTTCGGCTCGCCGCCGGCCTCTGCAGGCGGGACATCCAATTGAACGTGCTCCGACTGGCGCTGGCCGTCGTTCTAACCTCGTTTCTCCTGGGCGGAGCCGGTGCGCTCGCGGACGTCCCCGTCCCGCCGTTGACGTCGAGAGTCACCGATGAAACCGGAACCTTGACCAGCGACCAGTCGGCCAGCCTCGAGAAGACGTTGAGAGAGTTTGAGGCGAAACGAGGAACGCAGTTTTCAGTTCTCATCGTTCCGACCACGGAGCCCGAAACCATCGAACAGTATTCGATGCGAGTCGTCGAGCAATGGAAGCTCGGCCGCAAGAATGTGGACGACGGCGCGCTCCTGATTGTCGCGAAAAACGACCGAGCGCTTCGAATCGAGGTCGGGTACGGCCTCGAAGGCGTGCTCACCGATGCAGCGAGCAATCGCATCATCAACGAGGCGATCGTTCCGCGGTTCCGAAACGGGGACTTCTACGGTGGCATCACCGCCGGCGTCGACGGCATGATACGCGTCGCCAGCGGCGAGGCGTTGCCGCCACCGCGGCGATTACCTCGGGCAAGCGACGGCGCCGGACGGTTGCTTCCCGTTCTCTTCCTCCTGACGGTCATGGCCGGTGGCCTGCTGCGCGCCATGTTCGGGCGACTGCCCGGCGCCGTCGTGACCGGCGGTGTCGTCGGGGCAATCGCGTGGATCTTATCGCAGGCGCTTTTTGTCGCCATCGCGGCGGGAATGATGGCGCTGCTCTTCACGTTGCTGGGGGGCGGTATGAGAGCCGCTGACGGGCGCTTCATCGATGGTCGCGGCGGGCGTTTCGGCCGTGATTCGAATCGCGACATCTTTCGCGGCGGCGGTGGGGGCTTCGGCGGCGGTGGCGCATCGGGACGGTGGTGAGCATGGACCTGAAACGTCTCTTCCGACATCTTTTCGCGACCCGCTGGCGGGTCGACAAGGCATTTTCACGGCGGACGCTGATCTCGATCGAAGAGGCTGTACGTGCCAGTCATCGCGTGCACGTGGGTCAGGTCAGGTTTGCTGTGGAAGGGGCGCTGCATATCGGCGCGTTGCTGAAGGGCACCTCTGCGAGGGACCGTGCCATCGAGGTTTTCTCGGACCTCCGGGTTTGGGACACGGAGCACAACAACGGCATTCTCATCTATCTGCTCCTTGCGGACCGGGACGTCGAAATTGTCGTGGACCGAGGCATACACGCCAGAGTGGACCAACGCGAATGGGAGGCGATTTGCGAAGCCATGGAGGCTCATTTCCAGCAGGGCGACTATCGGTCAGGTGTTCTGCGAGGTATCGAGCAAGTTACGGAGCTGCTGAAAAAACACTTTCCGATTCACGGTCCGTGGCTCGATGATCTTTCGAGTGCGCCCGTTGTGATATGAGTTCCGAAGCTCGACATCGGTCCTCTTGAACCTGTCCACACCGAGAAAATGTCGACTCCAAAACGCCCCGATTTCGAGGAGCAGATGGCCACCCGAAAAAAGGGGCACTGAAAAAAGCTCCAGCGCCCCTTTTGGCTTTGATGCTGGTTTGCGCTCGTCAGGTAAGGCGCAGCCGGCAGGTAAGCGTCCCGTAACCCAAACCACAACAAGGCCCGTAACCGAGACTAATGGAACTCGGCACAGCCCGGCCCTCCACGATATGCCCTCACTCCACCGTCACCGACTTGGCCAGATTCCTCGGCTTATCAATATCCGTCCCCCGTGCCAACGCCGCGTGATAAGCCAGCAATTGCATCGGCACCGTATGCAGGATCGGCGACAACGGCCCGTAGTACTCATTGAGCCGAATCACCTCGATCCCCTCACTCGGCACCAACCCGCAGTCCACGTCCGCGAACACGAAAAGCCTGCCGTTCCGCGCGCTGACCTCATGCATGTTCGACCTGAGCTTTTCGAGCAGCACGTCATTCGGCGCCACCGCAATCACGGGCATTTCATTACTGACCAACGCCAGCGGCCCATGCTTCAACTCCCCGGCGGGATAAGCCTCCGCGTGGATATACGAAATCTCCTTCATCTTCAGCGCGCCTTCGAGCGCGATCGGATAATGCATTCCGCGTCCGAGAAACAGCATGTTGTCGCGTCGCGCGAGCAACTCCGACCAGCCCATGATCTGCGGCTCCAGCGCGAGCACCTTCGACATCGCATCGGGCAGATGCCGCAGCGCGCGCAGATTCGCCTTCTCCTCGTCGTCGCTCAACCGCCCGCGCACCTGCGCCAGTGACAACGTCAGCAAGAACAACGCCACGAGCTGCGTCGTAAAAGCCTTCGTCGACGCCACCCCGATCTCGATCCCCGCACGCGTGACGAACTGCAGCGCGCATTCGCGCATCAGCGCGCTCGTCGCGACGTTGCAGATCGCGAGCGTGTGCAGCATCCCGCGCTGCCTCGCGACGTGCACGGCCCCGAGCACGTCAGCCGTCTCGCCGCTCTGCGACACCGCGACGACCAGCGTGCGCGGATTCGGCACGCTGTCGCGATACCGGAACTCGCTCGCGATCTCGACACTAGCCGGCAGCTTCGCGATGCTCTCGATCCAGTACTTCGCGGTCAGCGCTGCGTGATAGCTGCCGCCGCACGCGAGCAGCAACACCGAATCGACGTCGTTGAACGCGCGCCACGCGCCGTCGCCGAACAGCTCCGGCATGATCGACCCGACATCGAGCAGCGTATCGGCCACCGCCTGCGGCTGCTCGAAGATCTCCTTCTGCATGTAATAGCGATACGATCCGAGATCGGCCGCGCCGCTATGCGCGGCCACCCGCTGCACCGCACGCTCGACGCGTTGGCCGGCCGCATCGACGATCCAGTAGCGATGCAGCTGGATATCGGCAACGTCACCGTTCTCGAGGTAAGCGATCCGATCGGTGATGCCCGACAACGCGATCGCATCCGACGCCAGGAAATTCTCGCCATCCCCGACACCGACGACGAGCGGCATCCCGTCGCGCGCACCGACGATCCGGTGCGGCTCGTCGCGGCACATCACCGCGATCGCGTAGCTGCCGCGTAGTCGCGCGACCGCGCGGCGCACCGCGTCGAACAGGTCGCCGTCGTACAGGTGATCGATCAGGTGCGCGATTGCCTCGCTGTCGGTCTGGCTCGCGAACACATAACCATGCGCCTGCAGTTCCGCGCGCAGCTGATCGCAGTTCTCGATGATCCCGTTGTGCGACAGCGCGATGCGCGCGTTGTCGTCGCTCGGCGAGAAGTGCGGATGCGCATTGAGCGTGACGGGCGCGCCATGCGTCGCCCAGCGCGTATGCGCAATGCCGGTGTAGCCCGACAGCGCATGCCCGGCGATCTCGCGCTGCAGGTTGGCGACGCGGTCGACGCTGCGCGCGCGGGCCAGCGCGCGATCGCGATAGACCACGACGCCGCACGAGTCGTAGCCGCGGTATTCGAGCCGCTTCAGCCCGTCGACGAGGTTCGGCAGGATGTCCCGCTGGGCAACCGCCCCGACAATTCCACACATAGCGCGCTCCGTAAATGTCCTGTCTGGACCCGTGACAGCGATGGTAGAGGTGCACGAATGGAATTAAATTTCAAAATACATCGGTAGATGAAACAGACAGGCGATCGTCTATCATGTTGGAATTAAATTTCACACCCTGACCGGAAGGAGCCGTCCATGGCCGGCATCACGCTCGACGATCTCGACCTGCGCATTCTCGCGATCCTGCAGGACGACGCATCGGTGTCGAACCTGCAACTCGCCGAGCGCGCGCTGTCGTCGCCGCCGACCTGCATGCGTCGCGTGCGGCGGCTGACGGAGGCGGGCGTGATCCGCCGCCAGGTCGCGGTGCTCGATCCGGTCGCGATCGGCACGGCGGTCACGGCGCTGATCGAGATCAGCCTCGACCGGCAGACGGCCGAAGACTACGACGCGTTCGAAGCCTACGTGTGCGCGGAGCCGGCGGTCACGCAGTGCTACCGCGTGTCGCCGGGGCCGGATTTCGTGGTGGTGGCCGACCTGGCCGACGTCGCCGAATACGACGCGTTCGCGCGGCGGCTGTTCACCGGCGCATCGAACGTGCGCAACGTGCGGACGTTCTTCTCGACGCATCGTGCGAAGTTCGAGGCGAACGCGCGGGTCGCGCATGCGATGCGCAAGCGTGCGTAATCGTGCGTAATCGTGCGTAATCGTGCGTAATCGTGCGTAAGCGCAGCCGTCACGCCGCGGCGTCTGCCGCGAGTTGCAGCGGCTTGCCGTACCCGAAGCAGTGCGCCGGCTCGGGAAACACGCGCTGCCGCACGTCGTGCGCGTACTGGCGGATCGCGTCGCGCATCACCGCGTTCGCATCGGCGTAGCGCTTCACGAAGCGCGGCGTGTACGCGTCGAATGCGCCGATCATGTCCTCGGTCACGAGTACCTGCCCGTCGCACGCGGGCGATGCGCCGATGCCGATGGTCGGGATCGACAGTGTTTCGGTCAGATGGCGCGCGAGCGCTTCCGCGGTGCCCTCGACGACGACGCTGAACGCGCCGGCCCGCTCGGCCGCGCACGCGGCGTCGAACACCTGCGCGGCCGAGCGCGGGTCCATCCCCTGCGCGCGGAAGCCGCCGGTCGCATTGGCCTGCTGCGGCATGAGGCCGACGTGCGCCATCACCGGAATGCCGCGCTCCGTCAGGAAGCGGATCGTGTCGGCCATCTCGCTGCCGCCTTCGAGCTTGACGCCTTGCGCGCCGGTTTCGGCGAGCAGCCGCGCGGCGGAGCGATACGCTTGCGCGGGCGATTCCTGATACGTCGAAAACGGCAGATCGACGACGACGCACGCCTGCGCGGTGCCACGCACGACTGCCGCGCCGTGCGCGCTCATCATGTCGAGCGTGACGCGCAGCGTATCGGGCATGCCGTACAGCACCATGCCGACGGAGTCGCCGACGATGATCACGTCGGCCACTTCGTCGACGAGCTTCGCCATCGGCGCGGAATAGGCGGTGAGCGAGACGAGGCTGCCGATGCCTTTCGTCGCGCGGATCGCGGTGACGGTCTTGCGGGTGGTGCGGGTATGCGCGCTCATGAACGGAAGCCGTGAGAAAGAAGAGTCGTTACGGTAGCATCGCGATCGTGCATGCAATGACCTTCGGAGGACGTCTTATGTCGCTGGCGGGACAATCGGGTGATCCGTATGCGGTGCCGTCGATGGCGCGCCTGCCGAGGCCGCTGTTCGTGCGCGCGTTCGGGATTCCCGGCAACGCGAGCGTCGACGCGCATAGTCACCCGTGGGCCCAGCTGATGTATGCGACGAGCGGCGTGCTGGAGGTATCGACACCGTCGGGCCGGCATCTGCTGCCGCCGCACTATGCGATGTGGATTCCGCCGCACGTGCCGCACGCGGTGTCGACGCGCGATTGCGTCGCGTTCCACAGCCTGTATCTCGACGATGCGATCGCGCGCGACGATGCTGCCGACGATTGCATGATCCTCTGCATGACGCCGCTGTTGCGCGAGCTGGTGATCGCGACCGGCGAGTTACCGGTGAACTACGACGAGTCGGGGCCGGACGGTGCGCTCGTGTGCCTGATCGCCGACCGGATCGCGCGGATGCGGCCCGCGCCGCTGACGGTGCCGCTGCCGCACGATTCGCGTCTGCTCAAAATCGCGCGTGCCTTGCATGCGCATCCGGGCGACACGCGCAGTCTGGACGAATGGGGCCGTCAGGTCGGTGCGACACGGCGCACGCTGTCGCGTCTGTTCCGGCAGGACACGGGGCTGTCGTTCACCGAGTGGCGGCAGGCCATGCGGCTGCTCGCGGCGCTGCCGCTGCTCGATGCGGGCGAGCCGATCGGCGCGGTGGCCGCACAACTGGGCTACGACTCGACGTCGTCGTTCATCGCGCTGTTTCAGGCGAAGTTCAACGTGACGCCCGGCGTGTATGCGAAGCGTGAAGCGCGCCGGCCGGCATTGAGCGCATGACGCGGCAACGCGCGCCGCGGATCTTCGTTCAGAACGCCAGCGACTGCTGCATCGGATGACGTTCCCCGCGCGCGAACCCGGCGCCTTCGAGCGACAACAACGCGCGTTTGCGTTCGATGCCGCCTGCATAACCGGTCAGGCTGCCCGACGCGCCGATCACGCGATGGCACGGCACCATGATCGACACAGGATTGCGGCCAACCGCGCCACCGACGGCACGCGCCGCGCTCATCGGCAGCCCGACGCGTTCGGTGATGTCGCCGTACGAAACCAGCTCGCCGAACGGAATCGCGAGCAGTTCCTTCCACACGCTGCGCTGAAACGCGGTGCCGCGCAGATCAATCGGCACCGAGAAGGTCTCGCGCGTGCCGGTGAAGTATTCGGCGACTTCCTCGGCGACCTTGCGCGCGAGCGGCGACGCGCCGCGTACGTCCGCGTCCGGCGCGATCGCCAGCGGCGGATAGTATTTCTGGCCGACGAAAAAAAGGCCCGTCAGCGCATCGTCCTCGATACGGATGGCGATGTCGCCCAGCGGGCTCGGAATCAGATGAGCGTGCGTCATCGCGAAGCTTCTCCATGAAGGCGCCACACATGCAGTGCGGCATACGCGCGCCACGGCGCCCAGTGCGCCGCGTGCGGCGCGGATGATGCGATGTGCAAACGCTCGGCGGCGGCGCGCGGAGCAAGCCACGCGTCGTCGGCGGGAAACGCGTTCGGCCAGGCCATCGCACGCATCGCGACGTACTGCACCGCGCATTCGTCGAAGCCGGGCAGCGCGCGCAACGCGCGGAGCGTCGCATCGAGCGGCGCCATCGGTTCGAGCGCGAGCGTGCCGTCGGCGACCGCACGTGCCAGCGCCACGATCGCCTGCGCCGCATCACGCGTCACGCCGGTTGCTTCGAGCGCCGCCGGCGGCACACTCGCCAGCGTTACTGCCGAAGGCAATGCATGCGTGAGCCCCGGCGGCGCGTGGTCCACCCGCGTGCCGAAGCGTTCGGCCACACGTGCCAGCACCCCACCAGCCGGCGTCGCCGCAAGTCGTTCGCCCGCGATCGCACGGATCGCGATCTCGAGCCCGTCGAACGCGCCGGGCACGCGCAGGCCGGGCGAGCCGCTCGCGAGTGCGCCGAGATGCGCGTCGATCACGTCGGGGCGGCTGTCGAGATCGAACAGCCGCCGCACGCGCGCGAGCACGGCCGGTACGACGGGCGTCAGCTCGGGCGATACGGTCACCGCGAGCGCAAACCGCTGCGGCACGTGCGTGACGGACAGCCAGCCCGTCAGATGCGTGTCGCCGTTGCCGTTCGGCAGCGCGACGACGCGCGCATAGCCGTGCGCGTCGATCCGCTCGACGCCGCCGATCCGCCGCTGCGCGAGAAATTGCATCAGCTCGGGCCACGCGAACGGCGGCCGGTACGGCAGCGGAAAGGTCATGTCGCCATCGGCGGATGGGCCGGCGCCCTTGCGCAAGCGCAGCGGATTGAGGCCGTAGCGTTGGCGGAACAAATCGTTGAAGCGTCGCACGCTGCCGAATCCGGCGGTCGAGGCAACGACCGCCACCGGCAGCGCGGTATCGGTCAGGAGACGCTTGGCCATCAAGAGCCGGTGCGTCTGCGCGAACTCAACCGGCGACACGCCGAACTGCGCGGCGAAGATCCGGCGCAGATGGCGCTCGGTCACGCCGACCCGCCGCGCGAGCGCGTCGACGGAATGCTCGTTCAGGAAACCGTCCTCGATCAGCGTGGCGGCCGCGTCGGCGAGATTGCCGGACAGGTCGAGCAGCCCGTGGCCGGGCGCGAGCTCGGGCCGGCAGCGCATGCACGGGCGAAAGCCGGCTTTCTCGGCGGCCGCGGCGGTCGCGTAATAACTGCAGTTCTGCGCCTTCGGCGGTTTCACCGGGCAAACGGGGCGGCAATACACGCCGGTCGTCGACACGCCGACGAAGAACCAGCCGTCGAAGCGGCGGTTCCGCGCGAGCAGGGCGTCGTAGCAGGTGTCGGGATCGAGGCGCATGCGACGACTGTAAACCATCCGCGCCGTCGATTCTGGCTGGAATCGGACATGTGTATCGACGCGCCATCCCGCGTCGTGGCCCCGTTTCGCACGCGGGAGAATCCCGGAAAAACGGTTAATGCCACTCTGCGAAACAGTCATCTCTTTTTGCGCGGCCAATTTTGAGATGACTCATCGAAATCCCCGACTGACACGGCACCGGGCCACGCCCTATCCTTTGAAAAACGTTTTCCAGAACTCGACGGACGAGCGGCCGTGCCACGCAAGGGGCGTGGCCGCCGCCCGCCCCGGCGCCCGTCGCCGGTCACGGACAGCACAATCCAGCGGCGCGACGGGCGCGACCGCGTATCGGAGACATTCATGCAATCCGCCGTCGTCGGTGCCGTGCGCACCGCGGCCAGCCGCTACCGCTGGACCGTTTGTGCGCTGCTGTTCTTCGCGACCGTCATCAACTACATGGATCGACAGATCCTCGGCCTGCTCGCGCCGATGCTGCAGCACGACATCGGCTGGACCCAGGTGCAGTACGGCCGCATCGTGATGGCGTTTTCCGCGTTCTATGCGATCGGCCTGCTCGGCTTCGGGCGCATCGTCGACTGGCTCGGCACGCGCATCTCGTATGCGGTCGCGATGCTGGTGTGGAGCATCGCGGCGATGCTGCACGCGGCGGTCGGCTCCGTGACGGGCTTCGCGGCGGTGCGCGCGTTGCTCGGGATCGGCGAGGGCGGCAACTTCCCGGCCGCGATCAAGACGACGGCCGAGTGGTTTCCGCGCCGCGAGCGCGCGCTCGCCACCGGCATCTTCAACTCGGGCGCGAACATCGGCGCGGTGTTCGCGCCGGCGATCATCCCGGCGATCGCGGTGGCCTACGGGTGGCGCGCGGCGTTCGTGATCATCGGCGCGATCGGCATCGTGTGGCTCGCGGTGTGGCTGCTGATGTATCGCACGGCCGACACGCGCGCACTCGCCGCGGAATACGACGAGCCGCGCGACGAAGCCGAAGCGCTCGACGCGGCGAACGCGGATGCCGGCGCGCCGCGCTGGGGCGAACTGATCCGCAAGCGCGAGACGTGGGCGTTCCTGATCGGCAAGTTCCTGACCGACCCGGTGTGGTGGTTCTACCTGTTCTGGCTGCCGAAGTGGCTCAACGAGTCGCGCGGGATGGACATGCAGCATATCGGCCTGCCGCTCGTGTGCATCTATGCGCTGACGACGGTCGGCAGCATCGGCGGCGGCTGGCTGTCGTCGGCGCTGCTGCGCGCGGGCTGGAGCGTGAACGGCGCGCGCAAGACGGCGATGCTGTTCTGCGCGTGCTGCGTGCTGCCGATCGCGTTCGTGTCGCAGGTGCAGAGCCTGTGGATCGCGGTGCTGATCGTCGGTCTCGCGGCCGCCGCGCACCAGGGCTGGTCGGCGAACCTGTTCACGACGGCGTCCGACCTGTTCCCGCGCCGCGCGGTCGCGTCGGTGGTCGGCATCGGCGGGATGGCCGGCTCGATCGGCGGCGTGCTGTTCTCGGAAGTGATCGGCCAGGTGCTGCAACGCACGGGCCACTACTGGGTGCTGTTCGCGATCGGCGCGCTGGCCTACCTGCTCGCGCTGGCGATCATGCACATGCTCACGCCGAAGATGAAGCCCGCGAAGCTCGACGCGTGATCGCGTGACGGCAAACGAACGCGCCGCCCGGAGGCGGCGCGTTTTTGTTTGCGAAGCGACGAAGCGACGAAGCGACGAAGCGACGAAGCGACGAAGCGACGAAGCGACGAAGCGACGAAGCGACGAAGCAGCGATACAGCGGATATCGAACGCGATACGCGCTTCAACCCACCGCGGCCGTCGACGCGCGCATGATCAGCCGCGGCTCGAACGTCGAATAGCTCGCCTCGGTACGCCCGGCGAGCGCGTCGACCAGCTTCTGCATCGCGAGCTCGCCCATGTTTTCGCTCTGGATGTCGATGGTGGTCAGCGCGGGCGCCGCGTATGCGCCGTACGGCACGTTGTCGACGCCGGCAACCGACACGTCCTGCGGCAGCCGGAACCCGAGCGACGCCGCTTCCTTCATGAAGCCGAGCGCGATCAGGTCGTTGTAGCAGATCACGGCCTGCGGACGCTGCGGCCCGAGCATCACGCGCGAGCATGCGCGCTCGCCGGCTTCGGCGGTCGGCGCGTGCGCGTCGTGCACGTCGAGCGTGAGCCCCGCTTCCGCGAGACAGTCGCGCGCGCCCTGGATCCGTTCGTCGTTCACGCGCGCGGGCCCGAAGCCGAGGTACGCGATGCGCGTATGGCCGAGATTGAGCAGGTGACGCGCAAGCATGTAGGTGGCGAGCCGGTTGTCGATGCCGACGCTCGGAATCGGCAGGCCGGGGCTGCGCCGCAGCAGCACGAGCGGCTTGTGCAGGTCGAGCATCCAGCCGGCCTGGTCGTCGGGCATCCGCGTGCTGACGATCAGCCCGTCGACGCGCTGCGCGAGCGCCTCGATCAGCGAGCGTTCGCGCGCCTGGTTCTCCTCGGTATCGACGAGCAGCAGCGTGTAGTCGTGCTGGAGCGCGACGCGGTTCGCGCCCTTGACGACGTTCGTGAAGTGCGGGTTGCTGATGTCGAGGATCACGAGGCCGATGGTGCGCGTGCGCCCGGTGATCATCGAGCGCGCGAGCGGGTTCGAACGGTAGCCGAGCCGTTCGATCGCTTCCTTGAGCCGCGCTTCGACGGTCGGCGAAAAGCGCTGCGTGCCGTTCACGTACTTGGAGACCGTCGCGACCGACACGCCGGCTTCCGCGGCCACGTCGCGGATCGTCGGGGAAACTTTTTTCATCGGAAGGGTAACGTTTTCGTTCGATTGCCCCGGATTGTGGCAGAAAAAGCCGGCGTCCGGCCGCCGGACGATATCGGGAAAGTGCGGATGGATGCGAACAGGTTCAACCATTGACGTTCGGCTTTTTCCCCGCGTATAGTTGGAAAACGTTTTCCGATCGTTTGCCGGCTCCGTCGGTTTCGGGCAACGTCCAGGACACCTCAGAACAGATTCAAGGAGATTCGATGAACGCCACATCCACCGGCGCACGCAAGCCGTTCGGGCGCCTGCTGCTGACCGGCGCGGCCGGCAATCTCGGCCGTCAGGTGCGCGGCGCGCTGGCGAACTGGGCCGACGTCGTGCGCGTGAGCGACATCGCCGCGCTGGGCGACGCCGCCCCGCACGAAGAAACCCGGGTCGTCGACCTGGCCGACCGGCCGGCTGTGATGGAACTCGTCGACGGCGTCGACGCGATCGTCCACCTCGGCGGCATTTCGGTCGACGCGCCGTTCGACGATCTCGTCGATGCGAACATCACCGGCACGTACAACCTGTACGAAGCCGCGCGCAAGCACGGCGTGAAGCGCGTCGTGTTCGCGAGCTCGAATCATGCGATCGGGTTCCATCCGGTCACGGAAGTGCTCGATGCCGATTCGCCGCAGCGTCCGGACAGCCTGTATGGCGTGACGAAGTGCTTCGGCGAGTCGCTGTCGCGCTACTACTTCGACCGCTTCGGGATCGAGACGGTGTGCCTGCGGATCGGCTCGTCGTTCGAAGTGCCGAAGAACCCGCGCATGCTCGTGACGTTCCTCAGCTATCGCGACTTCATCGAGCTCGTGCGCTGCTCGCTGCTGACGAACCGCGTCGGGCACGCGATCGTCTACGGCGTGTCGGACAACCCGGTGAAGTGGTGGGACAACACGAAGGCCGGCTTCCTCGGCTTCCGGCCGCAGGACAGTTCCGAGCAGTTCGCCGGGCTGTTCCCGGTGACGGCGCCGAGCGCCGAGTACGACGATCCCGCGCAACGCTTCCAGGGCGGCGGGTTCGTCGTCGGCGAGCCGATGGAGCGCAACGCGAAGTAAGCGAGGCGGGCTCGCGCACGTCGATCAGCGCAGGATGTCGGTCGCCTTGTGCCGCTCGTCCACGCCGTCGATCAGGATCAATGGGCCGCTCGCGTGCCGCGCGCGCAGCGGCTGGATCTGCCGGTACGCGTCCGATTCGTACCACGCGCGCGCCGTATCGAGATCGGGAAACGCGATCGCGATCAGGTCGCCGCGCCACTCGCCTTCGCGCACGTCGGGCCGCGCGCCGTGAATGACGAAACGGCCGTCGAACGGCGCGAGCGTGCCGTCGATGCGTTCGAGGTATTCGACGATGTCGTCGCACATGTGAACGTCGTGCAGGTGGGCGATGGCGTAGGCGGTCATGGCAGGCTCCGGGGTGTCGATGCGATGCGTCGATCGTCGATCGTTCGTCGTTGATCGGTGAAGCCATGATCCATGCGCACGCGGCGCGCGTCGATTACCTGCGACGTAAGCAAATCCGCGCACCCGTGCGCGCGGGCCGCCCCGCGTGAACCACACCGCAAGACCCGGCGCACGCGTGCGCTCGCCGCGCCTACGCGCGCTTGCGCATCGGCCGAGCGTGCGCCATCGGCGCAGGCGCCGGCACCGACTCGGCTTCCTCCTTGCACAGCTTGTCGAGCATGCGTTGTGCGGCGCCCGCGCAATCCTCGCCGGCGGGCTTGTTCGCGATCTCGTCGATCAGCGTCTGCAGGTTGCGCCGGTTCTGCGCGAGCCGCTGCTCGAGCAGCGCGATTTCGTCGACCTTGTGCCGCAACGCCGCCAGCAGTTCGTCGCGCGGCCATGCGCCGAGATCGGGCGGCAGCACCGCGCGAATCTCGTCGAGCGCAAAGCCC
Organism: Burkholderia sp. Bp8984; assembly: GCF_003853755.1. Taxonomy (NCBI): domain Bacteria; kingdom Pseudomonadati; phylum Pseudomonadota; class Betaproteobacteria; order Burkholderiales; family Burkholderiaceae; genus Burkholderia; species Burkholderia sp. Bp8984. The sequence continues at coordinate 97,042 of NZ_QTQN01000022.1, read as the reverse complement.
GCGCGCTGCGCGCGGTCGATGATCGCGAGCCGCGTCAGCGCTTCCGGCCCGTATTCGCGATAGCCGTTCGCCTGCCGGCGCGCCGGTTCGAGCAGGCCGCTCGCTTCGTAGAACCGGATGCGCGACGCCGCGATGCCGCTGGTGCGCGCCAGCTCGCCGATTTTCATGCTCGTGCTCCAGAGGGGCTTGACCTTGAAGCTGACTTTAAAGTTATGGTTGGGCATCGTCAATCGAGGATGTCCACCACCATGAACCTGTTTGCGCCCCTCACGCTGCCCAATGGCGCGGTGATCCCGAACCGGCTCGCCAAGGCCGCGATGGAAGAGAACATGGCCGATGCGGATCACGCGCCGTCCGACGCGTTGCTGCGCCTGTACCAGGCGTGGGCCGACGGCCGGGCGGGCCTGATCCTGACCGGCAACGTGATGGTGGACGGCCGCGCGATGACGGGGCCGAACGGCGTCGTGCTCGACAGCGACGCGCATCTCGACCGCTTCCGCCGATGGGCGCAGGTCGCGTGCTCCGGCGGCGCGCACGTGTGGATGCAGATCAACCATCCGGGGCGCCAGATGCAGGCGGCGCTCGGCCAGACGACGCTCGCGCCGTCGGCCGTGCCGCTCGCGCTCGGCGCGCTGTCGAAGCAGTTTCCGGTGCCGAAGGAGATGACGGAAGCCGACATCGCCGACGTGCAGCAGCGCTTCGTGCGCGCCGCGCAGCTTGCCGAGCAAAGCGGCTTCACCGGCGTGCAGATCCACGCGGCGCACGGTTACCTGCTGAGCCAGTTCCTGTCGCCGCTGACGAACCGCCGGCAGGACGCGTGGGGCGGCAGCATCGAGCACCGTGCGCGGCTGCTGCTCGACATCGTGCGCGCGGTGCGTGCGACGGTATCGCCGGCGTTCGTCGTGTCGGTCAAGCTGAATTCGGCCGATTTCCAGCGCGGCGGCTTCAGTGCGGACGATGCGAAGCGCGTCGTCGAACTGCTGAATCCGCTGGGCGTCGATCTCGTCGAACTGTCAGGCGGCAGCTACGAAGTGCCGGCGATGCAGGGCGAGGCGCGCGACGGACGCACGCTGGCCCGCGAAGCGTATTTCCTCGAATTCGCACGGGACATCACGGCCGTCGCGGCGATGCCGCTGATGGTCACGGGCGGGATCCGGCGTCGCGCGGTGGCCGAGCAGGTGGTCGCGAGCGGCGTGGCGATGGTCGGCATCGCGACCGCGCTGTCGATCGAGCCGAACCTGCCGCGCGACTGGCAGGCCGGCAAGGACAGCGCGCCGGCGCTGCAGCCGATCCGATGGAAGAACAAGGCGCTGGGCGCGCTGGCGAACATGGCCGTCGTGAAGTTCCAGCTCGCCCGGTTGAGCGTCGGGCGGCGTACGCATCCGGGCGTGTCGCCGCTGCGCGCGCTGGTGTCACAGCAACTCGCCGCGCAGTGTCAGACGCGGCGGTACCGCAAGTGGATGGCGGGGCGGGCGGCGCGCTAGCCGCGCACGCGGCGCGTCGGGCTGCCCGAGGCCCGCTCACACCGGATACGCGTCGTCGACCTTCAGGTTCGCGAGCCGGAACAGCGTGCGCAGCGTCTGCGGATGAATGTCGCGGTGCGCGGCGAGCGACGTCAGCATGAAGTCGAGGACCTTCGCGTAGCGCAGCAGTACGAGGCAGTGCGCGAGATCCGCGCTGCCGCCGCGCATGGCTTCCGCGTAGCTGACCATCCGGGTCGACAGCGTGCGCGCCATCTCGAGTTCCATCTGCTGCTTTTCCGTCCATTCGGGCTGCGGCTGTTCGAGCAGTTTCGCGAGGAAGATCTGGAACGACGTATCGGACGAATTGGGCAGCGCATCCATGATGTGCCTCGCAGCTTGCGTGGATCGTTCGGGCGTATCCGGGGGACGTCCCGATCCGGGTTCGTGTTCGCGCCGATCGTCGGCGCGGCTGTCACTGCAAGGCGAATGCAGGTTCCGTACCAGCCCTCGATTCGATTGTTGAGCACTGTTGACGCGGGGCGCGGCAACGGTCATCGCGTCCCGCCGGGACTGGCTTGCACGGAAAAGCGGGCAGGGCGCCCATCCGCCGCGCGCGATCGCGGTCGGCCGCGCGACAGGGGCCGGACGGACGAAATGCTTCAGCGATGTAACGTAACGCCGGGCTGAAAACGGTCGAGTGTGTCGATCGACGAAGCGCTGCAAGGTCGCGGAGCATGGGCGTCGGCGGCGTCCCCGCGGCCTCGGGACGGTCTCGTGCGGCGAGCCGCGACGCCACCCGCCGCCACCCGCCGCGCGTTGAAGGCGCGCGCCGCATGCGCCGGATGTTTCATATCCGAGACGTTTTTTTCGCGGCTCGCCGGACGCGCCGTCCCGGCTTCAGCGCTTCAGAAGATGAAGCCGGTGTTGATGAACTTCGAGTAGTGATCCGACACGATCGAATCGAGCAGCTGCTTGCTGCCGTCGGTCTGCTTCGCCGCGACCATCGAGCGGATCGAGAACGCGCGCAGCGCGTCGCTCACCGACAGCGTGCCTTCCGCCGAATCCTTGCGCCCGGCGAACGGGAACACGTCCGGCCCGCGCTGGCACTGGCAGTTGATGTTCACGCGGCACACCTGGTTCACGAGCGGATCGACGAGCGCGCCGATCTGCGCCGGATCGGAACCGAAGATGCTGACCTGCTGGCCGTGCTCCGAGGTCGTCACGTAATCGAGCGCGGTTTCCACGTCGTCGAACGGCGCGACCGGAATGATCGGCCCGAACTGCTCCTCGCGATACAGCTTCATCCCTTCGGACACCGGATACACGACGGCCGGGTAGAACAGCGTCTTGCTGAACTCGCCGCCCGAGTGGTTGACGACCTGCGCGCCCTTGGCCTTCGCGTCGTCGATCGCGTCGGTCATGTACGCGGTGCGATGCATGCCCGGCAGCGGCGTGATGCTCACGCCTTTCTCCCACGGCATGCCGATCTTCAGCTGTTCGAGCGCGGCGGTGAAGCGTTTCAGGAATTCGTCGACGATCGAGCGGTGCACGAGCAGCATCTTCAGCGCGGTACAGCGCTGGCCGTTGAACGACAGCGCGCCGAGCAGGCACTCCTTCACGGTGAGGTCGAGATCGGCGTCGGGCAGCACGATCGCCGCGTTCTTCGCGTCGAGGCCGAGGATCGCGCGCAGCCGGTGCGACTTCGGGTGCTGCTTCTTCAGGTGATCGGCGACCTTGCTCGAACCGATCAGCGCGAGCACGTTGATCTTGCCCGACGCGAGCATGTGCGGCACGACCACCGCGCCCGGCGCGTAGATCGTGTTGATCACGCCTTTCGGGAACGCGTCGCGGAACGCTTCGAGGAGCGGCTCGAACAGCAGCGTGCCGTACTGAGGCGGCTTGAACACCACGGTGTTGCCCATCAGCAGCGCGGGGATCAGCGTCGCGAAGGTCTCGTTCAGCGGATAGTTGTACGGCCCCATGCACAGCACGACACCGAGCGGCGTGCGGCGGATCTGGCCGATCGTGCCTTCCGCGATCACGAAGCGCGAGTTCGCGTTGTCGAGCTCCTTCAGCGCGTCGATCGTCTGCGTCATGTACGTGACCGTGCGGTCGAACTCCTTCTGCGAATCGGCGAGGCTCTTGCCGATCTCCCACATGATCAGGTTCACGACCAGCTCGCGCTGCGCGACCATCCGCTTGATGAAGTCCTGCATGCAGGCGATGCGCTGCTCGACCTTCATCGTCGGCCACTCGCCGCGGCCCGAGTCGTACGCGCGCACCGCGGCGTCGAGCGCCGCGTCGCTTTCCGTCTCGCCCATCACCGGATAGCTGCCGATCTCCATCTGCGCGACGCTGCCGTCCGGCTGGCGCACGCACACGGGCGACAGCACGGTCTTGGTCGTGCCGTCCCACGGACGCAGCTCGCCGTCGACCAGCGACACGCGCTGGTGGATGGGGGCTGCGAGCCGGAACTCGGCGGGGATGTCCTGATAGGCGGGAAACAGCTGCTGCAGGGAAGCGGAATCGGGCATGACGGTCTCGTTTGACGGGGGTGTCCGGTAAGGACGGGCGATGCGGAATCCTGAGCTGAACGATCCTCGATCCTGAATCGGCATGATGACGCGCGGACGACGGGACGTCACGCGTCGGCATGGCCGAAACGCGGAATGGAACCAGTTCCATTAAAAAGGAACGCCGAGCCGATTGCAAGATTTGCCGAATGCCATCGCATCACGCGTAAACAATTTGAAGGATTGTGTCCGAATGGCGGGTATAAGCCGCTCGGTGCATACGCAAACGTTTCACTTCGGCCGTATTGAGCGGATAATGACCCGGCGCGGCGAAGAAAAAATTGCCCGGAACCTGAGAGAAAACAGACGCAGTGAAGAAAAGAGAGAAGGTCCGCCGCGCTGCCGAAGCGAGGTCGGCTGCCCGGAGCGCCGGGTCGGGGTTGCCCGGCTCGGCGCGCACCGGACCTCCGGTGACGCGACGCGATCACTCGACGTCTTCGTCGTCCTCCGCATCCATGTCATCGTCCTCCCTGTCCCGCCCCGGCGCCGCATACGCGCTCGCCTGTTCCAGCAGCCACGCCCGAAACGATTCCAGCGGCTTGCTGTGGCTGAACTCCGTCGGATACACGAGGTAGTACGCCGAATCGCCGACCGTCGCTGCGTCGCACGGCACGACGAGGCCGAGCTGCTGCAACTGTTCCTCGACGAAGAACTTCGGCACCAGCGCGACGCCGAGCCCGGCCGCGGCCGCGCTGATCAGCATCGTGTGCAGCTCGTAGCGCACGCCCTGCATCGTGCGGATGTCCTCGACGCCGTGCGTCTCGAACCACTGCGCCCACGCGCCGGGACGCGTGGTGGAGTGCAGCAGCGGATACGCGAGCAGGTCCTCCACGCGTTCGACCGGCCCGTCGAGCAGCGCCGGCGAGCAGATCGGCACGACTTCCTCGCCGAACAGGTAGTCGGACGACGTGCCGGGCCAGGTCGGCTTGCCGTAGTGGATCGCGGCTTCGAAGTGGGTGTCCTCGAACGAGAACAGGTCGGTGCGGCTGCCCATGTTCACGCGCACGTCCGGCGTGCGGTCGTAGAAGCTCTTGATGCGCGGGATCAGCCAGTGCGACGCGAAGGTCGGCAGCACCGCGAGTTCCAGGTAGCCGCCGCCGCTGCCGTGCGCGATGATCGACAGCGTGTCGCGGTCGAGCGCCTCCAGCGCGCGCCGCACCTGCGTGCCGTACAGCTTGCCGGCGCGCGTCAGGACGACGCGCTGCTTCACGCGCGCGAACAGTCGCACGCCGAGGCTCGCCTCGAGCGTCGCGATCTGCCGCGATACCGCGCTTTCGGTCAGGAACAGCTCCTTGGCCGCGTGCGTGAAGCTCTCGTGGCGCGCCGCGGCTTCGAAAGCCACGAGCGCACCCATGTTGGGGATCTTGAATTTGCGCATGATGCTCGTTTTGTCTGACGAACGGACCGGCCCGCGGCGGGCCGTCGGACGCGTGTGGGGACCGCGAATAATTCCAAAAACTCATCACGTGTCAATTTAATCTCGCTTTACGCCCCGCTGCAACCCTTTGAATAATGCATCCCACGCAAGGCCAGGCGCCCGCTGGGCGGCCAGCCAATCGAGTTGCCGGCACGTTTGCCGGCGGTCCCCCGAACACGAGAATCCTGATGCGCAATCCGAATATCGAGAGCTTGCTGACGAAGCTGCTGGGACAGGCGAAGACCGACGCCCTGTTCGCGACCCTGAACATGCCGGCCATCCTCGACGAATGGGAAACCGACGTCGTCACGCGCGCGGAAATCGCGCAGGCGATGAACATGGCGCTGTTCGAAGGGCTGCTCGAACGTTCGGCGAACGGCCGCGCATATACGGCCGATGCCATCGAAAACGGCGGCTCGGTCTACTTCGACCACGGCGCGCTGCGCACGGTGCGCTGGCCGCACACGGGCGCGCTGCCGCCGGGCGAAGCCGCGTTCACGCGCATCCTGCGTCCGCTCGGCTTCCGCCTGAACGGCCGCTATCCGCTCGACAAGCTCGGCATGACCGGCCGCGCGTATGCGCACGAAGACGCGCCGGACGAGATCGCGCAGTTCTTCGTCAGCGAACTGCATCCGGAGCGCTTCTCGAAGGAATTCCAGCAGGCCGTGACGAACGTCGTGAGTTCGTCGCGCGATCCGCTGTCGCCGGCGGCCGTCGCGCTCCTGTGGGAGATCGAGCGCGAAGGCTGGCTGTCGCTCGACGCTGCGCATGCGCTGCTGCCCGAGATCGTCGGTGCGTTCGCGCGCCAGCACGACCTGCCGAACGAACTCGACTACGAAACGCTGCTGCTCGAATCGGCCGAGATGGCGTGGATCGCGACCGAAGGCAACGCGTTCAACCATGCGACCGATCGCGTGGCCGACGTGTTCAAGCTGTCCGACGACGAGAAGGCGAAGGGGCGGCCGATGAAGCCGGAAGTCGAGCGCTCGCGTTCGGGCCGTGTGTTCCAGACCGCGTATCGCGCGGACATCGTCGAGCGCGAGTTCCGCACGCGCGACGGCGGCACGGTGAAGCGCAACGTGCCGGGCTCGTTCTACGAGTTCATCACGCGCCGTCGCACGTTCGACCAGGCGGCGCGCCGCTGGGTGACGGACCTGCGTTTCGATGCGGGCAACGCGCAGGGCATCTTCAAGATGACGGCGAACGCGGCGAAGTAAGCGCGACGCCGCACGAAAAAAACGGGCCGGTGGCTGAGCATAGCCACCGGCCCGTTTGCGTTGAATGGGCGCCGCGATCGTCAGAACAGGTGCGTCACCAGATAGAACAGCAGCAGCACGCCGATCGGTACGCCGAGCAGCCAGGCGATCAGATACTTGCCCATGTCGTTGTCCTCTTCATGGCCGCGACGCGGGATGCGTCGCGGCGGGGTGAGACGACCGGCGCGTTACAGCTCGCGATCGAATTCCTTCAACTGCTTCTCGGCTTCGTCGCGCGCAATCCCGTAACGCTCCTGGATCCTGCCGGCCAGATAGTCGCGGTTGCCTTCGGCGACCTGCAGGTCATCGTCGGTCAGCTTGCCCCACTTCGCCTTCATCTTGCCGGTCAGCTGCTTCCATTGACCCTTGATCTTGTCCTCGTTCATGATGCGCTCCTGTCATAAGGGGAGAAAAAAGTGCGGCACGCGGCCGCGTGATAGCTCAGGCCTTCGCCTTCAGGCCGGCTGCGTCGACGTGCTTCACGCCCTTGATCGAGCGCGTCGCGGCGACGGCCTTCTTCACCGCGACCCGCGACGGCAGCACGCCCGTCAGCGTGACGACGCCGTCGACCGTCTTCACGCTGATGTGCGTACTCTTCACGCCCTCGGTGGTCGCGAGTTCGCTCTTCACCTTGGTCGTGATCCACGTGTCGGTCACGGGCTGGTTCGATTCCGTCTTCACGCCGTCGTCGGACGACGCCGCCTGTGCGTTCGTGAGCGGGGCGGCGCAAAGCAGGAACGCCGCGCTGACGGCGAGCAACGCCGACAGGTTCGAGGTCTTGTTCATGGGATGTGCTCCTTCGATTGACGTGATGGATGGGCGAGTCGGTGCAGGCGCGCCGCGCGTCATCGCGCGATCGGCGTGTCGTAGCCGGGCTCGCGCGGCGGCATGTCCGGACGCGGCACGTCGGGCGGCAGCGGCACCGGCGGATCGGTGCCGGGCGACGGTTCGGGCGGATTGTCCGGAGCCGGCTCGGGCCGCGTCGGATCGGGTGTCTGATGCAGCTTCATCAGTTGGTCCTCCTCTGCGGTATGGAAGGGCAGCGCGTGAGCGCCGATGCAGTACCAGCGTACCGGCGCGAACGCATGCGGGCATCGCGCAAATTCACCGGATCGGCTAGTGCGTTTGCACGGGGACGGAACGGGGAAGCGGGAACGGGAAATGCGTCGTGACACGCGCGATGCGGGACGACAGACGCGGGAGGCGCGCCGCGCGCCGCTTGGCGGGACGGCGCACGCAGGCGGCGCGGCATGCGAATGTACTATTGCGCAGGGTGCATCCGTGCCTCTCGACCGCGTCGACCGCACGCGATCATCGCGGCGCGCGCCGGCCGCACATGTCGGGGCTTATCGGCGCGGCGGCGACCCGCCCGGCAACAATATCGACCACGTGGACCACCGATCAATGGACGAACGAGTCAACGAACAGGTGCTCAAGTCGCATACCGACCGGCGCCAGCTGCATCAGATCATCGCGGGGCTCACCGAGGGCGTGATCCTCATCGAACCCGACCAGCGCATCGTATGGGCGAACGAGGCCGCGCTCGCGATGCACGGCGTGACCGAGCTCGACGCGCTCGGCGCGGACGTCACCGAGTATCGCGAGCGCTTCCGGCTGCGCTACCGGAACAACCGTCCGGTGCGCGACGGCCACTATCCGATGGACCGCGTGATCGCGGGCGAAGAGTTCAGCGACGTGACGGTCGAAGTCGAATCGGCGGCCGACGAGAACGTGAGCTGGGTTCACCGGATCCGCAGCCTCGTGCTGACGAACGCGGCCGGCGAGCCCGACTGTCTCGCGCTCGTGCTGCACGATGCGACCGAATGGGCGAGCGCCGAGGACCGCTTCGAGCGCACGTTCAACGCGAACCCGGCGCCGGCCGTGATCTGCCGGCTCGACGACCTGCGCTACGTGAAGGTCAATCAAGGCTTCCTCGAGATGACGGGCCATGCGCGCGACGACGTGCTCGGCCGCTCCGTCTACGAACTCGACGTGCTCGAACAGGCCGAGCGGCGCGAACTCGCGATCGAGCGGCTGGGCGAGGGCGCGACGATCCCGCAGATGGAGGCCGTGCTCAAGCGCGCGGACGGCGGCACGAAGGCGGTGGTGGTCGCCGGGCAGCCGATCGACATGAACGGCGAGCCGTGCATGCTGTTCACGTTCATGGATCTCGAGCCGCGCAAGCAGGCCGAGCTCGCGCTGCGGCAGAGCGAGGAGCGCTTCGCGAAGGCGTTCCGGATGGCGCCGGTCGCGACCGCGATCGTCACGGCCGACGGTTTCGTGCTGCTCGACGTGAACGATGCGTTCGTCGGGATGGCCGGCCATGCGCGCGACGACCTGCTCGGCAAGTCCGCGGACGAGATCGGCCTGTGGGCCGAACGCGGCGCACGGCAGTGCATCGACACGCAGCTCGCGCGCGACGGCAACGTGCGCAACGCAGATGTGCAGATCCGTACGCGCGACGGCGACGTGCGCGATTGCGTCGTGTCGGCCGAGCCGGTCGCGATTCACGGGCAGGATTGCCTGCTGATCGCGCTGCTCGACATCAGCGATCGCAAGCGCACCGAGATGGAACTCGTCTATGCGATCGAGACCGCGATGCAGGATGCGTCGTGGTTCAGCCGCACGCTGATCGAAAAACTGGCGAACGTGCGGCGCGCGAATGCGCCGGACGCGGGCGCGCAGCTGTCGGACCTCACCGCGCGCGAGCGCGACGTGTTCGACCTGCTGTGTCACGGCCTCGCCGACAAGGAGATCGCCGGCCGTCTCGGGCTTGCGCCGAACACGGTCCGCAATCACGTCGCGACGATCTACGCGAAGCTCGACGTGCATAGCCGCGGCGAGGCGATCGTGTGGGCGCGCGAGCGCGGGATTGTCGGCACGTCCGATGCGAACGGTGCGCGAGGCGAGAAAGCTGCCGACAAGAACGGCTAGAACTGACGCCTGCCGTCGGGCCATCGGTGCGAATGCACCATGCAGGCTGGTGCATCCGCATCTGCCGCGCGCCGCGCGCGGCTGCGATCCTGTCCACTCGGCGGTGCGGCGCGGGCTGCCGTGCCGTCGTCTCTCTCCCCAACTCATCGCAGGAGACGACCATGGACAGGAATCGCATCGAAGGCAAGCTCAAACAGGTGAAGGGTTCGGTCAAGGAAGCGCTCGGCAAGGTGACGGGCGACCGCGAGACGGAAGCGGAAGGCGTGGCGGAGCAGCAGGCCGGCAAGCGTCAGGAGCAGGCCGGCGAGGCGGCCGATGCGGAGCGCAAGCAGACGGGCACCGACCGGCATTGAGCGGCACCGGGCGCCATTGATCGAATCGCGCGAGGTGCGCTGCGTTGCCGCCGTGTGGCATGGCGATGATTCTCCATCGGCATGACCCGGCGCGGCCTTGGGGCAACGGTACGTGCGCGCATCCCGCTCGATGCGTTCGCTTCCAGGCCGCCGTCGCGCGGGCCGCGGATCGGTGGCACGGGCACTTGATGACAATTCCTCACAACATAGTTCCGATATTTCGTTTGCTGCACGCGTATTGGCTACCCACAATCGGTTCACCTCTTTCGCGCTGACAGGTTCCCCGGAGACGGAACCGCGGTGATCGACCGGCAGGCGATGCGCCATGAGCGATGCCCCGGCGACAGAAAAAATCACCGGCACGCGGGAGGTCGCCGGCGCGCGATGGTCGCGCGTCGCATCCCGACCCACAGAAGAAGGATTGGCCGATGACGTTCCGCATTCGTTCGCTTTCCGGCATTGCATTGACCGCTGCGATTCTCGCGTTCCAGACGGGCGCGGCCCATGCGCAGGAAACCGTCGTCAAGGTCGGCGTCGCCGTGCCGCTGACCGGCGGCGGCGCCGCGTATGGCAAGGACATCGAGAACGGCGTGCGAATGGCCGTCGACGAGGCGAACGCCGCGCACCCGACGATCGGCGGCAAGCCGGTGAAATTCGTCGTCGCGTCGCAGGACGACCAGAGCGATCCTCGCATCGGCGTGCAGGCCGCGCAGCAGCTGACCGACGCGCAGGTGGCCGTCGTCATCGGCCACTTCAACTCGGGCACGACGCTGCCCGCGTCGAAGATCTACGCGAAGGCCGGCATTCCGATGATCACGCCGTCGGCGACCAATCCCGACATCACGCGCGCCGGGCTCGGCACCGTGTACCGTGTGATCGCGACCGACGCGCAGAACGCCGGCAATGCCGGTGCGTATGCGGCGAGCGTGACCAAGGCGAAGCGCATCGCGATCATCGACGACCGCACCGCGTTCGGCCAAGGCGAAGCCGACGAATTCGAGAAGGCCGCGAAGGCGAACGGCGGCACGATCGTCGCGCGCGAATTCACGAACGACAAGGCCGTCGACTTCAGCGCGCAGCTCACGAAGATCAAGAGCACGAATGCCGACCTGGTGTTCTTCGGCGGCCTCGACGCGCAGTCCGCGATGCTGGTCAAGCGCATGCGCCAGCTCGGCATCCGCGCGCAGTTCCTGGCCGGCGGCGGCGTGATGAACGCGAACTTCATCAGGCTCGCGGGCAATGCGGCCGAAGGCGCGTCGGTGTGGGAATACGGACAACCGCTGTCGCGTCTCGCGAAGGGCAAGCAGTTCGAAACGAAATTCAAGCAGAAGTACGGCGTCGACATGCTCGCGTATGCGCCGTTCGCGTACGACGCGACGTGGATCGCGATCAACGCGATGCAGAAGGCGAACTCGACGAAGCCGGCCGATTTCAACGGCGCGCTGAAGGGCACGCGCTACGACGGCATCACCGGCACGATCGCGTTCACGAGCACGGGCGACCTGAAGAACCCGAGCTCGACGCTGTATGAAGTGAAGAACGCCGCGTGGCAGCCCGTCACCACGCAAACGGCGGACTGAGTACCTGAATTACCCGAACGCGCGCGGACTTTCGCGGCGAGCCCGGACGTGCTGAAATAGCCCCAGCGATCGGATCCGATCGCGGCGCATGTCGGGGCGACTCGCCGGGGGCACGGTCTGCCGCGCACGGCGCCGCGCGCGACGCGGCACGAACAACCTTCGGGCGCGGCCGGCCGGCCGCGCCTTTCACGTGCAACTGGAGTCAGTCGTGAGTTCTCAAGTCGTCATCGTCGGCGGTGGTGTGATCGGCAGCTCGATCGCCTATTTCCTGCGCGCTACCGATCCGACGGTGTCCGTCACCGTCATCGAACGCGATCCCACCTATGCGAAATCGTCGTCGGCGCTGTCGGCCGCGTCGATTCGCCAGCAGTTCTCGACGCCGCTGTCGATCGAGATGTCGCTGTTCGGGATCGACTTCCTGCGCACGATCGGCGAGCGGCTCGAAGTCGACGGCACGCGCCCGTCGATCGATCTGCATGAAGGCGGCTACCTGTTTCTCGCGACGCCGGCAGGCGATGCGACGCTGCGCGAGAACCATGCGCTGCAGACGAAGCTCGGCGCCGATATCCGGTTGATGGATCGCGACGCGCTGCGCGCGAAGTTTCCCTGGCTGAACGTCGACGATCTCGTGTCGGGCGCCTATGGCGCGAGCGGCGAAGGGTGGTTCGACGGTTACGGGCTCGTGCAGGCGCTGCGCAAGAAGGCGCAGGCGCTCGGCGCGCGGTATGTGCCGGCCGATGTGACCGGCGTCGTGCGCGATGGTCGCAAGATCACGCACGTGGTGACGAACGACGGCGAGCGCTACGCATGCGACACGCTCGTCAACGCGGCCGGTGCGTGGACGCGCACGCTGTCGTCGATGATGGGCATCGACATTCCCGTGTACGCGCGGCGTCGCAGCATCTTCAACGTGTCGTCGCCGGCGAAGCTCACCGATTGCCCGCTGCTGATCGATCCGACCGGTGTGTATTTCCGGCCGGAAGGACGCACGTACATCTGCGGGACGTCGCCGAGCCCCGATCGCGACCCCGACGACCTGCCGCTCGACGAGGTCGATCACGACCTGTTCGACGAGGTGATCTGGCCGACGCTCGCGAATCGCGTGCCGGAGTTCGAAGCGCTGCGTGTGGAGAACTGCTGGTCCGGGTACTACGAGTACAACGTGTTCGATCACAACGCGATCATCGGGTATCACCCCGAGCTCGACAACGTCGTGTTCGCGAACGGGTATAGCGGGCACGGGCTGCAGCAAGGGCCCGCGACCGGGCGTGGAGTGAGTGAACTGATTCTGGGCGGGCGATACGAATCGCTCGACCTGTCGTCGCTCGGCTGGGAGCGTGTGCTCGAAAACCGGCCGATCGTCGAAAAGAACGTCGTGTAGCGCGGCGTGACCGCCCGGTGTGTGGTGGGCGGGATTCTCCTTGTGTCTCAATCTGATTGGCCCGGCTTTGCCGGGCTTTTTTTGGGTTCATCGCAGAGCAAGCGGCCACCGTGCTCTGTCACCCGCTGGTAGCGGCCCGGCCAGTCAAGCTTCTCCAGCGTCGGCCCACCGCAGCGTTCGCACCAGACCCGGCGTCCGGGCACGTGCAGCACCACCCGGTACTCGAACAACGGCAGATCACGTACCCGCCGTACGGTCGTTTCATGAATCTGGTGGCAACGCGCCCCCGATTGCTCGCAGTACATGACCTTGCTGACCGGCTTCAGGTAGAGCGACAGCGTGCGGCTATCGCCTTGCGGCCACTCCACTCGATCTAGCCGATAGCTGTCCAGCAGCCCAGTGCTTGCAGTGCCTTGCGATCGAGCAATTCTTCCTCCGACTTCCTCAAAATCAGGTGTCAGATTATGCAATCGCTCGAAAACCCTCCACGGTTTCCTGCGATGAACCAAATATAGGCACCTCAGCAAGTCACTTCGCTTGCCCCGAAACACGAACACGTGTCTAGAGATTAGAACTTTCTCCAGCACCGCCTGCACTGTAGCCGATGAGTTGAATCCCCATCGCATACGCCCAAACGCGCGATATCGCTGCGCCAATCACGCTGAACGCAGACCCGGTGATCTCACGCGTGACCGCGTCGGCCGCGAGCGCGTCGTCATCAGCAGCGGCGGCAGGCTATCACGAGACGTATGACGACGCTTGAATGGCCAGTAGAGCATGGTGAAACGACAGCCGGTCGGCAAGGCTTGTAAATCAATGCAACATCACGGATCGAAGGCTTGCCTATCTGATGCTGCTCGTGCAGTCTCATATTAGTAATCTGTTGTACTGCACGATGCCCGTCCACTTATAAGCGGCGAGCTAGCTCAAAGACTATTCTTGCGGGATCCCCAATGTATAAAGCGATTGCATACGCACTGCGTCATCCCGACCGCCCAAGATGGTTGCTTCCCGCCGTCGCTTTGGTCGCGTTGTACGCGGCCAATCCTTTCAATTTCGCGGTTCCATTCGTCGGAATTGTGGGCGACGGAGTGCTGGTTCCGATGGCGTTGCATTTGATGATCCGATGTCTTCCGACCCAGCTACAACATCTACACCACAGATGAGGCATAAAACCGGTCGGTCGGCATCTGGCTATCGTCAACAATCGGCGGCCTCATCAGATTTCCTCTGTCGCCCTTTGTTCGGTGGAGATTTTTAGACCATCGTTAACGGATTTTAATTCCACCAATGAGTAACAATGCCTTTATTGCTAAAGTCAATGAACAACTGACGCGCATATCCATTTTCTTTCGCTGCCTTCCCATCCTGAGCGGAAGTCGCGATCGTTTTGGCACCGTTAACCCTTCTATTTGCGCCATTAACTTGATCACTAACAGCGCCCACTGTATTTTGCGCCGTAGATAAACCCATTTGAGATAAACCGGAAGTAATTCCACTAAGCATCCCTCCCATGCGTTCCATTACATTTGGAGTCGATGCGGTACTTTCATTGTAATACCAAGTTTCCCTGCCATCATCTTTCGTTTGCTTGGAATTTGAATCTCCATATAGCGCAACCACATCGGCCTTCGTGGTTTTTCCTACAACAATGTGTTGCCTGACATAGCTCGGTGAAAATTTATCTATTTGATTACCGCTGCTTGACGGCATTTGCGTACAGGCTGTGGTGCTTGCCAGAATTGAAATTGCAAAAAGCGAAATCAACGTTTTCATATATTGGACCCTCAATGGTTCATTCAACCATCATAATGGAAGTGAAATTTGTCTTGCACCAGACGGTTGCATGAAAATACGAACGACAATTTGATCGAACGTCGGGGTATTAGACCCCTGGATAGTATCGGCCCCAGCCATTTTGCATGTGGACTCCCGTAATTATTATTCTCGATCGACGAATCGTCGACCGACATCAACTTCATCGCCGGTGCGACAGATCTAACGCCATGGCAGTAAGACAGAAATTGTCCGCCCCCAATTCGAATTAAGAAGTTGTTTTTTCTAAAATGAAAGAGGGTAATTCGCGGCACCCTCTCTTTGATAAGGTATAGCACTACGTAAGATAGGTGCAATGAAATCGACGGGTACTTTGCAATCCTTGACAGTTCACAATAGCTCCCTCGTCGAGCACAAGCTCAATCGATTTCGCCGTTGATACATGCTGCAATGCCGCGCTGGTACATATGAAAAGGTGAAGGACTGCGGTTCTACAACCGGCCACGTAGGGCCAATGGCCCGGACGCTGATGACTATCGGCCTTCGTCCATCTATGCCCATGGCTACCGGCTTGAGCGAGTCTGAAAGTGAGGTCGCGCTATTCAGCAACGGCGATCGGAGAGGCGCTGCCGAGCTTAATGACGTGTGTCAGCCGCGATCATGCGTCGACCAATCGGGATTTCCCTAAGGCCGCCATTTGTGCATCGTGCTCGATCACAACCCGCTCAAGCGCGATCCGCTCATGCTCGCTCGGTCGCCCACACTTCGTCCTTTGCATGCGAGCGACGATGGCGTTCAGAACATCTCCTGCTTCACGATAGCGAGACAGATCGACGTCGTCTGGATCTCGAGGAAAGAAGGCGAGATACACCACATTCAATGACGTCGCTATCGAATCGACGCCGGTACGACGCGTTAGGAGCGTAGCTAGTGCCCGGTGATGCTTGAGCGACAAGCGCTGCACATCCCGAGTCGGTAGCGGGAGAAGTTGTGCTTTCGTCAGGCGTCGACGTACAGCGCGTGGCTTCGTCGCGTTCATTCGTTTGGTGTGGCGACCTGCTCCCCGCGTTTAGTACGGTGACGGTGTAGAGTTCGTTCCAGCCACTGACGCAAGTCGGCAACGATCTTGGCATTTTGTGCGGGCGAGACCTGTATGCAAGGCGACACGGTTTCCTGCGATGAACCTTTTTTTATCGGAGCGGGAGGCCGGAGGCGTGGTTCCGGCGCGAGCGGCTCAGGCCAGCAAGCAGGCGATCAGATCGTGCGTCGTGCGCACCTCGTACTTCCTCAACAAGCTCGCGCGATGAATATCGACCGTGCGCGGGCTGATGTTCAGCTCCTTGCCGATTTCCTTGCTGGTGAGCCCGTGAACCAGGAATGCCGCGACGTCGCGCTCGCGATCGGTCAACGTGCTGGCGACGTCGGGATGCTTCGCGTCGCCCGACAGGTCGGTGAAGGTCCAGATGGCCAGCTCGAAAGGCCGCTTCGGGTTGTAGCCGAAGCCGCACACGGTGACCCAGAAATGGCTGCCGTCGATGCGGCGCATGATGCGATCGTCGCTGAACCCCGCACGCTTCGCGAGCAGCGGCGCGAGGCGACGGCCGGTCGTCGCGAAGTCCTTCTGCTGCGGATACAGCTTCGCGAACGATTGGTCGATGATGTCGTCGCGGGTCGCCCTGAACAGTTGCAGCGCCTTCTCGTTGCAGTCGATCATGATGCGCTCTTTCGCCACGATCGCGGCGACGGGCAGATGCCTGAAGAGATCTTCGTAGTCGAGGCTTGGCATCGTGTCGGTCATGTTCGGCATCGGGTCGGCGGGTCCGAGCCGTGTTCGGACCCAGGCTGGTTCGCTCCTGTCGGATTGTAGCCGTAGCGCTTGCAGGGCATTCAACCGACGTGAAAGACGCAGCAGTCGTGCCCTTCGCCCGCGCACCGGACTTCGGCCGAATGCGCACGCGGGCCCTTGCTCGCCGTGTCGGGCGCGGTGTCGTTGACCCAGTCCATTGCGCCGGCGAACCAGCCCGCGAACATGTAGCAGAGCTTGCCGTGCTTGTCGGGCTGGGCCAGCACGAAGGACGAGTGATGCAGATGGATGCGCGCGTGCGACGTCGCCGGATCGGCTTCGGCAATGCTGAACACGCCCCAGCCGCGCTGCGACAGCCGCTTCAGATAATGTTCGAACACGGCCATGCCGGCGATGCCGTGCTGCTTCGCCTCCTTGTCGCACCAGTGATAGGCTGACTTGTAGCCGGCCTTGTAGAGAATCGACGCGTAGGCTTCGCGGCCGAGCGCCTCTTCCACGGCGACATGATTGTTCGTGAAGAAATGGCGCGGCAGGTACAGCATCGGCAGCGCGTCGGTGGTCCAGACACCGGTGTCCGGATCGATGTCGATCGGCAATTGTGGCTGCATGGCGGGTGCGTGGTGCGTGGTGCGTTCGTGTCGTGTGATTCAACCGTTCCAGACTTCGCCGAACACCCGCAGCCAGTTCTCGCCCATCACCTTCCTGATGCGCGACTCGCTCCAGCCGGCGCGTTGCATCGCGGCCGTCAGGTTCGGGAATTCGCCGATCGTGCGGATGCCTTCCGGATTGACGACCTTGCCGAAGTCCGTCAGGCGGCGATAGCGGCCCTTGTCGTGCGTGATCCAGTCGAAGAACTCGGTGCTGTAGCCCTGCGTGAAGTCCGTGCCGATTCCGACCTTGTCCTCGCCGATCACGTCGATCACGTATTCGATCGCTTCGAGGTAATCGTCGATGGTCGCGTCGGCGCCGCGTCGCAGGAACGGCATGAACATCGTGACGCCCACGAAGCCGTTCGCTTCCGCGATCTCGCGCAGTTGCTCGTCCGTCTTGTTGCGCGGATGTTCCTTCAGCGCGGACGGGCAGCAGTGCGAATAGGTGACCGGCTTCTTCGAACAGGCGATCGCGTCGGACGAGGTTTTCGCGCCGACGTGCGAGAGATCCACCATGATGCCGACGCGGTTCATCTCCTGGATCACTTCGCGGCCGTAGCCGGACAACCCGCCATCCGGTTCGTAGGAACCCGTGCCGACGAGGTTCTGCGTGTTGTAGCAGAGCTGCACCACATTCACGCCGAGTTCCTTGAACACTTCGATGTAGCCGAGGTTGTCCTCGAACGCATATGAGTTCTGGAAGCCGAGGATGATGCCGGTCTTGTTCTCCTTCTTCGCGCGCAGGATGTCGTCCGTCGTGCGCACCAGCGTGAGGATTTCACTGTATTCGCGGATCTGCTGCTTCATCTCCGCGATGTTGTCGATCGTCTTCTGGAAGTCTTCCCACACGGAGACCGTGCAGTTGACGGCCGTGACGCCGCCCTTGCGCATGTCTTCGAACACCGATCGCTCGAAGCGGGAGATGTTCAGGCCGTCGATGATGATGCTGGCGTCGTGAAGGCTCGTCATGGTGTTTCTCCATGCGTTGGTTTAGTCGGCCCCGTTTGCACGAGCGGGGCGTGTACTCAAACCGCGCCTTCGACGCCGCGCTTGGCGGACTGGCCGGTTCTCGCGGTTGCCGGACCTGCGTCTTCGAGCGCCGTCTTCGACGTTTCCGGCAGGGACAGGCCGCCGATCATCGCCAGGATCGACACGGCGATCAGGTAATAAGCGGGCGACAGGTTGGTCCCCGTCGCCGAGATCAGCCACGTGGCGACGAGCGGCGCCGTGCCGCCGAAGATCGTGTACGCGAGGTTGTACGTGATCGCCGATGCGGTATAGCGCGTTTTCGTCGCGAACACTTCCGACATCAGCGGTGCGGTCACGACGCCCGAGAACACCGCGCCGATGGCCAGCAGCGCGACGCCGGCCAGCGATTGCGACAGCACGCCCGAGCCGCCCAGCGAGAACGCCGGATACACCGACACGATGATGAAGAGGCCGGTCGTGGCGATCGTCGCGCGGCGGCCGACGAGATCGGAGAAGAAGCCGGCGACCGGGCACAGGGCCGCAGCGAAGAAGAGGGCGAGCACCGTCACCAGGAGCGACGTGCCGCGAGACAGGTGCCCGGCCACTTGGAGGTAGGTCGCGAAATAGGTCGTGAACGTGTAGAACGACAGCGCCGTCACGGACACGAACGCGCCGAGCTTCAGGATATTCAGCGACTGCGAACGCAGCGTTTCCATCAGCGGCGCATGCGCGATGTCGTGCTTGCCTTCGAGTGCCTGGAACGCGGGCGTTTCATTCAGGTTCACGCGCAGGTACACGCCGATGAGGCCGACGGGTGCCGCGATCAGGAACGGCACGCGCCAGCCCCATTCGACCATTGCCTGCGACGACAGCGACGATTCGAGCAGATAGGCGACCACGGCCGCGCAGGCGAACGACGAGAAGGTCGACACCGGCACGAAGCTGCCGAAGAATGCGCGGCGGCGGCGCGGTGCGTGTTCCATCACGTACGCGCATGCGCCGGCGTATTCGCCGCCTGCCGAAAACCCCTGGACGCAGCGGATGATCGTGAGCAGCAACGGCGCCCAATAACCGATGCTCGCGTAGGTCGGGAGCAGGCCGATCAATGTGGTCGAGCCGGCCATCATCAGGATCGTCAGCGCAAGCGTGCGCTTGCGGCCGATCCGGTCGCCGATGACGCCGAAGACCAGGCCGCCCAGCGGGCGGAATGCGAAGGCCACCGCGAAGACGGCGAAGGTCTTCAGGAGACCGACCGTGGGATCGCCGCTCGGAAAGAATTCGCGCGTCAGGATGGTGGCGAGAAAGCCGTATGCGGCGAAATCGAACCACTCGACGAAATTGCCGATCGAGGCTGCGGCGATCACGCGTCGTAGCGTGCTGGTATCGACGTCCTGGGTGGTCATGGTCGTGTCCTCTTCGTAGGTGTGGTTCGGTTCGCGTCGAAAACATCGTAGGGACGCCAATTACCTAGGTCCATACGTGTCAATTACCTAGGTAATCGGGGCGGGGCGGGGGGCGGCTGCCGGGCGACGTTGCCGGAGTTGAATAAGGGAGCGTGGAGGCTAGACTGGAAGTTCCCCATGCACACCATGGAGGGAGACATGACGACCATCTATGTCGTGAAGACCGGGCTTCAGTTCCTCTGTACCGGCGAGGACGGCGACATCGGCATGGCACCGGAGATCGAAGAAGCGATGTCCTTTCTTTCGTATGAAGAAGCGAAAAAGGTGGCGAGCGAGAACGCCGATCCGGGGTATGAGATTCTGGCGGTCGATATTGTGTGCCGCTGATGGGGGAGTTTCGCGGCGAGGGCTCGATGACGGAAGATGCCTCGGGGGCGCGCGCATCTTGGGGCTAGGTGCGGCGTCGCTTCCGTGCGGCCATCAACGCATGTAGCGGCACACCTGTAGTCACCTGTGACAACTGCCACGGCCGCGAACCGCCGTGAAGCGCCAGCACGTACCGGTCGAAAACCGTCGAACGTACTCTATTTATCCGCGCGGCACGGCCGCATCACGTCCCTCAATCGATGATCAAACCGCAGGACATGATGCATATGGGTATCGGTTGCCGATATCGATCGCTTTGAGCAATCTTGTAGCCATTGGGCTACATCGGTGCCTGTTTCATCAATTTTTGTATCCCAGGGGATACAAAATCGCGGATGGCAATTTGTGCCTCGGGGATCGGTGATTGAAGCCGCCGGCTTCTCGGATACGGGCACGGCCGACAATGGAAGAGAAGTGATCGGGCGCTCGGAATTGCCTGGAGAGCGCGGGAAAGGGAGTTGATGCGGGCCACCGAGCAACACGGCGAGCGCCGCCCATTTGATGACCAAACCGCAAGACCTAGTGCATAGATATCGTTTGCCGCAGCGTTAATGACTATCGACAATCGTGGCTCGAATTCCCGCCGTTGGCGCCTGAAGCGCCTTGGCGGGCGGCACCCGTCGGCTATCCCGGCCGTCGCTGCCATCCAGCTCACGACGACATGTACGCGTTCACGCCTTCATTCCAGAATCCTGCCGGTTCGCCGATCCGCGAGCTGTTCAAATACCTCTCCGAGCCGGGGATGATTTCGTTCGCCGGCGGTTACCCGGCCAGCGAGCTGTTCGACGTCGACGGCCTGAACGCCGCCGCCGAACGCGCATATGCCCAGCCGGTCCGCTGCCTGCAATACGGCCCGACCGACGGCCTCGCCGAACTGAAGCAGCAACTGATCGCGTTGATGGCGCGCCGCAACGTGACGTGCACGCCCGCCGAACTGCTCGTCACGACCGGCTCGCAGCAGGGCCTCGATCTGCTATTGCGCGTGATGGTCGGCCCCGGCGACGTCGTGCTGACCGAACAGCCGGCGTACCCGGCGACGCTGTCGGCGATGCGTCTGCAACAGGCGCGCATCGTCACGATCCCCGTCGACGGCGAAGGCCTCGACGTCGACCGCCTCGCGTCGCAACTCGCGTCCGGCGCGATCGCGCAGCCGAAGCTGCTCTACACGGTCCCGACCTTCGCGAACCCGACCGGCGCGACGCTCACGCGCGAACGCCGGCTGAAGTTGCTGCGCCTCGCGGTGCAATACCGTTTCCTGATCGTCGAGGACGATCCCTACGGCGACCTGCGTTTCGCGGGCGAACCGGTGCCGTCGATGCTTGCACTCGCGAACGACGTCGAAGGCGCGCGCGACTGGATCGTGCATTTCGCGAGCCTGTCGAAAATCGTCGCGCCGGGGCTGCGCGTGGGCTGGACGATCGCACCGGCCGAAATCGCGCGGCGCTGCGTGATCGCGAAGCAGACGGTCGACCTGTGCAGCACGCCGTGGACGCAAGCCACCGCCGCCGAGTATCTCGCCGACGGCGCACTCGAACGCCATCTGCCGCGCATCACGGCGGCCTACCAGAGCAAGTGCGACGCGATGTGCGACGCGCTGCGCGACGGTCTCGGCGATGCGATCGCGTTCCATCGTCCCGAAGGCGGGATGTTCGTGTGGGCGCGCATCAGCGCGGTGTCGTCGGACGTGCTGCTGCAACAGGCGATCGCGAACAAGGTCGTCTTCGTGCCGGGCAAGGCGTTCTTCGCGGACAACGTCGACGCGGCATCGCTGCGGCTGTCGTTCGCCGCGCCCGATGTCGACGCGATCCGGGAAGGCGTGGCGCGCCTCGTGCGCGCGTATGGTGCGGCGCTGGCCGCGTGAGGAGACACACATGAACATGATCATCAACCACACCGCATGGATGGACGAAGCGCCGGGCATGGCCGATATCCGTCCCGTCGCGCACAAGTCGTCGCAGATCAGCGCGGGGCCGCAGTACGTGGCCGACGTACTCGGCCGCTTCGGCGCGGAGTCGACCGACACGCGCGACGCCGCACCGGCCGTCCTCGGCTACAACTGAACCGCGCGGCGGCGGCCCTACAAGGAAAGCCCGCCGCCGAAACGGTTAAGCTGTCGCGATCGAATCGCGCAGGATCGCCGCGTCATCATGTCCGACACCGACACCCGTTCCGAATCGCTGACGGAAACGTACGACCGCCTTTGGTCCTGCCTCGAGTCCGGCGTCGGCGCGCAGCGTTCGCCGTTCACGATGCTGCAGGCCGCGACGCTCGGCCTCGATGGTGCGCCGAAGGTGCGCACCATCGTGTTGCGGCAAGTGAGCCGCGCCGATCGCCTGCTGTCGTTCCATACCGATGCGCGTTCGGAGAAGGTCGCGGAATTGCGCCGTGACGCGCGTATCGCCATCGTCGCGAACGATCTCGATTCACTCGTGCAGATTCGCGCGGAAGGCGTGGCATCGATCTGCGACGACGAAGCGCAACGTCGCGCGGTGTGGCAATCGAGCCGTCCGCATACGCTGCTGCTGTATCGCGCACCGCTGCGCCCGGGCACGCCGATCGGGTCGCCCGAAGAGGCGCACGTCGCGGCAGGCGCAACCACAGGCACATCGGCCACCGACGACGGCTACCGGAACTTCTGCCTGCTCCACGTCACCGTGACGCGCATCGACTGGCTCGAACTCGCGCGCAGCGGCCATCGCCGCGCGGTGTTCGACGTGAACGACGACGGCTACGAAGGCCGTTGGGTCGCGCCCTGACGGCGACGTCCGCGTTTCCGCTACAAACCCGTACAAGTCAGACAAATCCCGGATACATCAGACCTTTCAAATGGGCAACGCCGCGTGACCGGCGCGCGCCCGAATGAAAGCGAAGGCGCGCTCCGACGCGCGGCATGTTCACTTTCCACTTCACGAAAGGAGATGCCGAACGATGTCTTCCACACCGTTTTCCCCGACGCGTCGCCACCTGCTGGCCACTTCCGTGGCCGCCGGGGTATCCGCGATGCTGCCCACCGCCGCGCTGCGTGCGGCCACCGGCGGCAACGGCATACGCCCGTTCACCGCCCATATCCCCGACGACGCACTGGCCGACCTGCGCCGCCGCCTTGCCGCGACGCGCTGGCCGGGCCGCGAGACCGTCGCCGACGAATCGCAGGGCGTGCGGCTCGCGCGCATGCAGGCGCTGCTGCGTTACTGGGGCACCGAATACGACTGGCGCAAGGGCGAGGCGCGCCTGAACGGCTTTCCGATGTTCATCACCGAGATCGACGGGCTCGACATTCACTTCATCCACGTGCGCTCGCGGCACGCGAACGCGATGCCGATGATCATGACGCACGGCTGGCCCGGTTCGATCTTCGAGCTGCTGAAGGCGATCGGCCCGCTGACCGACCCGACCGCGCACGGTGCGAGTGCCGACGATGCGTTCCACGTCGTCGTGCCGTCGCTGCCGGGCTTCGGTTTCTCGGGGCGTCCGGCGAAGACGGGCTGGGGCTCCGACCACATTGCGCGTGCCTGGGGCGAGCTGATGGCGCGCCTCGGCTATACGCGCTTCGTGTCGCAGGGCGGCGACTGCGGCTCGGTGATCTCGCACCGGATGGCGATGCAGCGCGTGCAGGGCCTGGCCGGGATTCACGTGAACATGCCGGCGACGGTGCCGCCGGACATCGCGACACTGCTCCAGACCGACGCGCCGGCACCGGCATCGCTGGCGCCGAAGGAGAAGGCTGCGTACGAGAAGCTTGCGACGTTCTATCGTGACAACTGCGGCTACTCGGCGATGATGGTCACGCGGCCGCAGACGGTCGGCTACGCGCTCGCCGATTCGCCGTCGGGTCAGGCCGCGTGGATGTACGACAAGATCTCGCAGTGGACCTACAGCGGCGGCGTGCCGGAACGGTCGATCCCGCGCGACGAGATCCTCGACGACATTTCGTTGTACTGGCTGACCAACACGGCGACGTCGGCCGCGCAGATCTACTGGGAGGATCACTCGAACAACTTCAACGCGGTGGACATCTCGCTGCCGGCGGCGATCACGGTGTTCCCCGGCGAGATCTACCAGGCGCCGCGCAGCTGGGCCGAGCGCAGCTATCACAACCTGATCTACTTCAACGAAGTCGACAAGGGCGGGCACTTCGCGGCTTGGGAGGAGCCGGAACTGTTCGCCCGCGAAGTGCGCGCCGGGTTCCGGCCGTTGCGTCGCGCGTAAGCGTGGCTCGACGGGAAAACGCGGGCCGGTAGTGATGCCGGCTCGTGTCGCGCGCGTCGCGCGCGGCCGACCGCGAACACCCGTTTCCGCCACGATTTTGAATCGCTGTATGTCGTACCCGGACACAGATACGTTGGGATACAAAGCGTCCGGGCGGTTCGGATATAAAACCGGTGAAGCGATTCACACGGCGGCGCGGTGCGATGCGCCGCCGCCGTGAATGGCGATACCGCATCGCCCGCACGTGCCGCGGGCCCCTTTCTTACCGATCGACAATGGAGAACGCGTCATGCCTGATACCGTCAACACCCGCCGCCGCCTGATTCTGGGCACGACACTCGCCAGCCTGAGCCTGGCCGACCTCGGGTTCGGCTCGCTGGCGCGCGCGCAGTCGGCGCCCGATGCGTCGACGCCGAAGCGCGCGGCCGGCGCGGCGTCGCTCGGCAAGATCCACCAGATCGACGCGGGCGTGCTGAACGTCGGGTATGCGGATCTCGGGCCGAAGAACGGCCCGGTCGTGTTTCTGCTGCACGGCTGGCCGTACGATATCTACAGCTACGCGGACGTTGCACCGCTGCTCACGGCGGCCGGCTATCGCGTGATCGTGCCGTACCTGCGCGGCTACGGATCGACGACGTTCCGCTCGGCCGACACGGTGCGCAACGGCCAGCAGGCGGTGACGGCCGTCGACATCGTCGCGCTGATGGATGCGCTCAAGATCGACCGCGCGGTGTTCGGCGGCTACGACTGGGGTGCGCGCACGGCCGACATCATCGCGGCACTGTGGCCGCAGCGCGTGAAGGCGCTGGTGTCGGTGAGCGGCTACCTGATCGGCAGCCAGGAGGCGAACCGCAAGCCGCTGCCGCCGCAAGCGGAACTCCAGTGGTGGTATCAGTTCTACTTCACGACCGAGCGCGGCGCGCTCGGCTACGCGGAGAATCGTGATGCGTTCAACAAGCTGATCTGGCAGCTCGCGTCGCCGAAGTGGCAGTTCTCCGACGAGACCTTCGCGCGCAGCGCCGCGTCGTTCCAGAACCCCGACCACGTAGCCGTCGTGATCCACAACTATCGCTGGCGCCTCGGGCTCGCGCAGGGTGAAGCGCAATACGACGACATCGAGCGGCGGCTCGCGGCCGGCCCGGCGATCACCGTGCCGACGATCACGATGGAAGGTGATGCGAACGGCGCGCCGCATCCGCAGCCGGCCGCGTATGCGAAGAAGTTCACCGGCAAGTACCAGCACCGGACGATCACCGGTGGCATCGGCCACAACCTGCCGCAGGAAGCGCCGCAGGCGTTCGCGGATGCGATCCTGCAAGTGGAGCATCTGTGATGCGGGTACACGCTAATGTCGTGCCGCGCGGCGTGCGCCGTGCATGCGTCGCGGGCGTGCTGCTGGCCGGCGCGTTGTCGGTGAGCGGCCCGGCTGCGCTTGCCGAACAGCCGAAGCCGGCTGCGTCGCCGATCTACGGCGTGACGATCCCGCCCGGCTACCGGAAGTGGGAAATGGTCGCGCCGGCCGAGGAAGCGGCACCGCTCGACGAATTGCGCGTGGTGCTCGGCAACCCGGTCGCGATCCGCGCGCTCGAACAGGCGACGCTGCCGTTTCCGGACGGCGCGATCCTCGTGAAGCTCGCGTACAAGCGCAAGCAGTCCGACGAGTTCGCGTCCGCGACGGTGCCCGGCCAGGCGACGACCGTGCAGGTGATGGTGAAGGATTCGCGTCGCTATGCATCGACGGGCGGCTGGGGCTTCGGGCGCTTCATCAACGGCGTGCCGGCCGATATCGGTCAGCACCAGACCTGCTTCGCGTGTCATCAGGCGCGCGTGAAGAATCACGACTATGTGTTCACGCGGTTTGCGCCTTGAGGGGGCGAGCGTGGCGGAACCGGCGAATGCGTGTCGTGTGGGGTACGCCGTTCGCCGTTCGCCGTTCACCATCGTTCTGATCGCCGGTGCCGAATTGCGGGTGGCGCGGCGGAGCGGCCGAGCGAACCCGGTCGCCAACGATTGCGCCGCCGCGTAGTTTGCGTCACCACGAATAGCCTTGCATGCCGTAGTCGGTGTCGTGTCGACGACCCCACCAGGGGAGGTACGCGTTGTTGCCGCCGCGTGCGCGGAACCAGTCTTGGTCCGGATCGATCGGCGTGAGCTTTGACGGTGGTCTGACGACGACGGCGACGGGGTGCTCAGGATCGGTCGTGCCTGCGACCAAGGCGTTACCGCCGAAGTGGTTGATCCGGCCGATCGCGAGTGCGACGTCGGTCAATGCGCTGCCGGTTCCCATGTCGCCGAGCAGGGCGGCCGTGTTGAACGTCTGATTCGTGTGGTCGTATTCCGGAAGGGTTTCCGTCAACGTCCGCGCGAGCGAGACAACGCGTAACGACGCTGCGTCGCTGGGTACACCTGCGTCGTGGACGATGTAATTCAGGTCCGTGACCGCGACACCGGCGTTGCGTGCTGCTTCGTCGATCGTGGCTTTCCATGCCTGCACCGTTCGCGTCGTGCCGACCTTCGGCGAAAAATCGTGCGTGTTGCCGGTTGCGGCCTTGCCGATCCATGCGAGCGGTTCGCGCTCGGTGTTGAAGTTCGGGCCGGCGAGGAACAGCACGACGAGGTTCTCGTTGATCTGCGCATCCGTGGGCGGGAAGTTCGGGGCGTCCCAGTTCATCACCCATACGGTCTTGTCGGGGTTTTTCTGCAAGTAGTCCAGCGCGTTGTTCAGCGACGTGAAGCCGGCGTTTGCGCCGCCTTGGGTGATTTGCACGTCGGGAGGCGTGTCGCGGCTCCAAAGCGTCTTGGGTGACGGCGGGCCAATTTCGAAGAAGTTCATCATCCGGTCGACCATGCGCGACTTGGCAAAGGCCGGATCGAGTCGGGGCGGAACGGCAGCTTCGACGCGTATGCCGGCGAGTTCGCGCCAATGGCCTTGGTTTTCTGGCTTTACCGTGTAGAAGTAACCTGAGTTGCTAAAGTAGCGCGAGCGCAGGAGGAGAATGAACTTATCAATGTACTTCGCGTAGAAGCCCTTGAACGTTTCCTCGCCCTCGTTGCCGTAAACCAATGCTCCGATGGAGCGAAGTGACGAAAATTTTTCGGGCTTCGTGCGCACCATGTCGTCATTCTTGTTCGGTTTGGTAAGCCCTTGCGCCCATAACAATTGCCATTCGGTGGGGTAGTCCATCCGTTGCAACGGATTCAACCACATCAGCCCGACAACCTGAGCGGTGAATGGCTTCGCCGGATCTTCGGCTGCTGGTGTTGAATTCGCCGCAGGCTCTCTAACAGGGGCGGCGTGTGCGGAGCGCATCGTGGCCGTAGTGAAGAGAAACACCGTGAGCGCAGCCAGTCCAGGTACAACAAAGTATCGTTTCATCCAATCCCCTACTTCCAAATGTGCCGGGTCGGGTTGTTCTACATGAGCCATCAGCGAGGCCATGAGAACAGTGGTGATTAACCAAACCGAAATGGCAACGGCGATACGTCGTGGTCGCGTAGTAATCAGTGCCCTCATACGGCACCTCCGACCTTCAAATAAAGCTGACCTTCCCGCTCATCCACGATCGCGAGCGGCATCTTGCCTTCGCTTTTCTCGGTGTGTACCCATTCGGGGAGAGGTGTTCTATCGAGAGTTCCAGACGCAAAATAGTCGACGTACTTCTTGTTCGGATTTTCCAAGGGGATTCCATCCCCCATCCTCCAATCCGCCTCTATACGCAACGCTTTGAGTTGCTTCTCCGTTACGTAGCACAAGCCCACCGCGACGTCATACGCAAGCGCCTTTTCAGCATGCTCGGGGTTGGTCATCGTCGTTGAGTGATTCGTCGGGCTGTTGGTCGCACCGCGATCGAGCCAATCGACGATCTGCTTGTCGCGCCAATCCTTGTAGCCTTCCGGAATCGCGCTCTTGCCATCCTCGCCGATCACGTGGCCGTCTCGGTCTAGCCACTCCGCGTTCAATGTCCTACGTGCCTCCATTCGCATCAATGCGCGGTCCTCGTAACGCTGCCCGGCTTCGGTTGCGGCAGTACCTCGGGCGACACTGTCCTGGTTCTTCGCCTTGTACTGGTCGTAGGGGTCGTCGGCTCGCTTTTCGGCATCGGTCTTGCTCGCGTCGCGCCAAGCAGCCGGCGGATCGTTGCCTTCGTTGAAGTCGCTGATCGCGTCGCCGTCCTTGGTCTCGACTGACTTGCCGAATCGCAAGGCCTTCGGCGGGAATGGCTCGTCAAGCGCCGGGGCATCCGCCACCACTGTCCAGCCCTTCGGCGGATCGGCGTTCACGCGGAGCATGTTCAATGCCGAACTGATGCCGGTCACGACGAACATGAGTGGCGCAGTCACGAGCGTCGCTGCCACGCCCAGAACCGACTCATTTCCTTTGACCGCGCCGACGAGATTGAATTTGGCCGGCGGCGACGGCGGATACCAGAACCCCGGCTTCGTTCCTTGTTTGCCATGCCGCCAATCGTTTTCCCAGTATCGGTACGGTTTCTGCACGCCAACCGGGAAACCGGAAGCAAAGACCCGTTGCGTCAGGATGCCGGCTGCCCCGATATCGTCGAGTTCGTGCTTGCTGATGCCGCGCCAGCCGATCCCTTGCACCGTCACCGCCGAAATCACCTGATCGTGCGGACAGCAATATGCGGTGACGCGGCCATACGTCGATTCATTCAGCCCGTGCCTCGCGCGATCCTCTTGCGCCGCATAAGACCGCTTGCTGGTCGGCGAGACCCGCTCGTTTTCCATGTCCTCATCGATTTTGTCGGCAGGCTGTTCGTATGCTTTTCGAGCGCTGATGATCGACAGGAATTGGCCGAATGTCTTCGTGCGCGCGGCGTAGGTTTGTCGTCCACGCCGGCCGCTGCCGTCTTTCGTCGAGCGTTGCGACCATGAATCCATGAAGGTGTCGGACTTGTTCGGGCCGTCAGCATTGGCGAGACTGTACGGTGCGTTCGCCAGCACGTAGGCGTCCGCCACGCAGTGGCCCGTGCGCCCCCACGGATCTTCGACATCGGGGAATGCGTCGCCGAAGAACGCCGCCGTGAGGCCCACGATATTTCCTTGGCTGTGGCATACGACGGTAATCGGGACATCGGCCTGCATGCTTCGGATCGACTCGATCAGTCTGGCCAAGCGCAGCGCCGCGAGTACGCCATACGCTCGAGGCGGCGCGCGGTACAGCGGCCGATTGGTCGGATTGATGCCTTGCACGGTCATCCAGCCCATCGTTCGATCATCCAGACCGCCGTGCCAAAGATCGGGCAGACTGGCGCAGCCATTGGTGAACGGCCCGCCGCCCCAATAGTCCTTCTCGTTCAGGAAGATCTTGTCGCCGTACTCCTTCAATTCCGCAGCGGTCGCGCGATAGCCCCAGCGGAAATGAATGACGGGTGAGAACGACGGATCGGGCTTGATGTAATTGTCTGCCAGCAAATCAGGGTTCAAGAACCCATCCGGCGTCACACTCTCCGTGTACTTCGCGGGCGTCAGCTGTCCGGCATCGATACCGTGATACATCATCTGATCGTCCAGACGCCCGAGCCTGCGATTCAGGCCTTTGCACAGCCCTTCCTCCGACGCCTCGAACCATTCGCCTTCGGAATTCACCCCATGCACGAAGATCACGATACCGGGCAATGGCATCTGCTTGAGACAGATGAGCGGCGTGTTCTTCGCAAACATCGTCACGCCTTCGACGCGGCCGACGACGATCGGCGGCGGTTCGGGTCGCGGCGCCGGCCCGTCTCGGGCTATGGATTCAGGGCAGCTCTCCGCCGTTCGAGCGGCCGCTACTGGACGAGCATCTGGAAATGAATCACTCATCTGCATTCCTTCTTATATCTTGACCATTCTTCTTGATGAACCTCGTCGCCAGTCTCCCGAACCGGTCTGCGTCGGCCGCCGATCGCTTTCATTTACGCGCAACCCCATGCCGCACATAGCGCCGGAGCGGTATCGGCGCGCGCTTCCTTTCGCCCCGACCGACGATCGTGGAAGGCATGCAAGTCGGCGCCCCGTCAATTCCCTGCATCGGTCCTTCGCAGACGTCAGCAAGACGAAGCGCCGACGCGCTGGCCAATCACGCGTCGCACCTGTCCAATATGAAGGACGACCAAACGCTTATTCCAGTCGACGCGGCCCTAAGAAAGATTCCGGAATGTCACTGCTACCGAGATAGCGCTCGTGATTCCTGTTCTCGGCTCCCCGCCTGCTCCGCGCCGTCCAGGCAGCCCGCAACCTTGCCGCCGTCGAGCCCCAGCGCGGCCGCTCGCTGAACCAGCTCGATGTCGTTGCTCGCGCCGAGTTTCTTCATCGCGCTGATCTTCTGCGCGCTGACCGTTTGCTTGCCCTTGTTCAGCCGCTGCGCGATCGCCTTGATCGGCATGCCGGCCAGATAAAGGCGAATCACCTCGATCTCGCGCGTCGAAAGCTTCACCGGCGGCGCCTCGTGTCCGGCCAACGCATCGAGCGCGCGGCGCACAAGCGGCGACAGATAGTGACCGCCGCTATAGCTCGAGTGAATCGCGGTGACGATATGGCCCACCTCGTCGAACTTGCTCACGAGGCTCGCGCCGACTTGCGAGAGAATCGAACGGAAGATCACCGGGTTCTCGTTCCCGACCAACGCAACGATCCCGACGTTCGGACGCATGCGCCGCAGCCACTCGCACAGTGCGAAGCCGTTCATCTGCGCATCGCCGCGGACCGAATAATCGACCAGCGCGATGTCGCAATCGAGCGTGTCGAGGGTCGCGACGAGTTCGTCCGGCGTCCGGCAGACACCGACGAGATCGATTGCGCACACGTCGCCGGCAATGTGCTCCATGCCGGCGAGCGTCAACGGCCAGTCGTATGCAAAGATGGTGCGAATATTGAATTTCCCCATGCGCGGTTCCAGAAGGTTCACCGGGCGCGCGGCGCGGAATGCGCGTACGACCGGCGTGGCGTTGAATTTACGAGCGAGATATTTTTATCCCGATCGTTATTCTATGAGGCGACGCTTGGACGGGATATCGGACGGTGAATAGAGCGGCCCGCGGGAACGTAGTACAAGTTTGATTTTTGGCGCCGGCCCGACCGTTTGGCTGGCATCGCCCTCGTCCTGACAGCCAACGTGACGGGTCGCACGGGCCGCACCGACGGCCCGCGGGGTAAAATTGCGGCCTTTGCATGCCATTCCGGGCGACCGGCCAGGGCAGCGCGCCGTTGCCGGCCGCGCGCCCCGCCCGTTCGCCGGCGGCCCGTACTCCCCGCTTCCTCCATGACCGAATCCGATCTGCAATCCGACGACACCACCATCCACGAAGACGGCCTCTGGCGCGACAACGGCTGGACGGCCCGCATCATCAAGAACGAAGACGACGACGGCTGGGCCGTCGAGATGATCAAGGACGGCGAAGCCGAGCCCGCGCTCGTCGGCCCGTGGACCATGGGTCGCGACAAGAAGAACCCGAAGCCGATGGATGCGAACGCGTTCCGCACGCTGGTGAAGACCGCGACCGAGGTGCTGATGCGTCACGAGCAGCAGCGCCGCGCGATGCTGCACAAGGAAGTGACGGTGCAGGACGGCGACGGGCAGGATGTGTCGGTCACGCTCGACATCGTGCCGGACGAATTCGAGCCGTATGCGCAACTGAAGGCGTTCGACCCGTACGGCGAACTGCTGGCCGATGCGAAGGTGTCCGCCGGGTTCAAGCTCAACAAGGCCAGCGCCGCACGCTGGGTCGAATCGGGCTTCGAACGGCCGGCCTGACGCCGCGGGCCGCGGGCCGCGCGACGTCGGGCCGCGTGCCGCGCGGCCGCAACCGGCGTCAGCCGTGCAGGCCGAGCGCGGTCATCAGCCGGTACAGCGTCGCGCGCGAGATGCCGAGTTCCGCCGCGACGTCGGCATGCTGATGCCGATGCCGCAACAGCGTTTCCTCGATCGTGCGCCGCTCGGCCTGACGGCGCGATTCCGCGAGTGTCGGCGGCCGGTGCGACGTGTACTGGTTCAGTTCGAGATCGGCGGCCGAGATCAGCGGGCCGTTCGTCATCACGACCGCGAAACGGATCCGGTTGATCAGCTCGCGCACGTTGCCGGGCCACGCATAGTTGTGGATCGCCTCGATCGCGCACGGCATGAAGCCGCGAATCCGGTGCGAACTTTCGCCGCGATAGCGCCGCAACACATGATCGGCGAGCAGCATGATGTCGCGGCCGCGCGCGCGCAGCGGCGGCTCGTCGATGCGCAGTACGCACAGCCGGTAGTACAGGTCCG
Source organism: Burkholderia sp. Bp8984 (assembly GCF_003853755.1). Taxonomy (NCBI): domain Bacteria; kingdom Pseudomonadati; phylum Pseudomonadota; class Betaproteobacteria; order Burkholderiales; family Burkholderiaceae; genus Burkholderia; species Burkholderia sp. Bp8984. Next base: position 64,591 of record NZ_QTQN01000022.1, on the reverse strand, counting down.
GGCGGAACCGCCCCGCCTGCATCGCGGACTCCAGATCGACGTGAGTCGCGGACACGATCCGCACGTCGACCGGAATCGACGCGCGCCCACCGAGCCGCTCGATCTTGCCCTCCTGCAGGAACCGCAGCAGGCTCGCCTGGCTCTCGAACGGCATGTCGCCGATTTCGTCGAGAAACAGCGTGCCGCCGTGCGCGGCCTCGATGCGGCCGATATTGCGCTGATGCGCGCCGGTGAAGGCGCCCCGCTCATGACCGAACAGTTCGGCCTGCAGCAGCGTCGACGGAATCGCCGCGCAATTCACGGCGACGAACGGCGCGTCGGCGCGCGACGAATGCTGGTGGATCGCCGATGCGGTCAACTCCTTGCCGGTGCCGGATTCGCCGGCGATGAACACGGTGGCTTCGGTGTTCGCGACCTTGCGGATCGTCGCGAACAGGCGGCGCATCGCGGCGCACGCGCCGATCATCACGCCGTCGGGCGGCGCGGCATCGACGGCCGGATCGCTTTCCGCCAGTTTCAGCATCCCGTACGCATGGCCGACGAGATATCCGATCGTCGTGTAGGCCGTCGCATTGCGCACGTAGTCGAAGCAGCACTGGCGAATCAGGCGCGCGATGGTGCCATCGCGCAGCCGCTCGCCGTCGGCGAGCGCGACCCAGCCGATCCGCGGATCGCGCAGCAGCGCCTCGAACGACGCGACGTCGGGCGACGCGAATCCGCCGAAATCGACGATGCCCGCATGCAGGCGGTTCGCCTTCACGAGATTGAATGCGTCCGCAACGGATTTAGCGCGCCACACCTCCCAGCCGCGCGACGCGAGACAGTCGACGAGCCCCGCATCGGGACGCTGCGACAGATAGACGAGCGGGCGCGACAGCACGGTTAGGTGACGCCGGGCCGCAACGAACGGCGGTGCGTATGCGGCCCGTTCGTCCTCGTGCGGGCCTGACAGTCTGATCTGGCAGCAATGGTTCATGATGGCCTCGCCGCATAGGGTTGTCTGACGGAGCGGGCGGCGCGAAGCGGTACGCGGCGAGCCTCCCTGCTCGCACGCGGCGCTACCGGCATGTCCGCTCCGGAAAGTTTCGTCATCGGCAGAACACGACACGCTGCGTGTAGATCTGCGGTTCGACGACGGGCCGCGCGGCCTGGTTGAGTTCCTCGCGATACGTGCGGTAGGTCTTGCCGTTCACCGTCACTTGCGTCGCGGGCGCCGTCTCGATCGTGTTCAATCCTTTGCGCCGCCAGTCGCTGACCCGCGCCGACGCGGACAGGTTCGACTCGCCGGCGATCTTCTGCGTGATCGCACTGCTGTCGCTCCACGGCTGTGTCTGCATGTCCTGCGCGTGCTGCATCGCGCCGACCGTCTTGCCGGTCGCGGTCGGCCCGTTCTGCGCTTCGAACGGCGCGCCGCGGCCGTACACCGGCGATTGCCACGACGGGGCGTGTCCCTCCTCCGGCATCATGTAGACCATCTGCGGATCGCCGACCATCATCATCGGCACGCATGCCGTGTTGTCCGCGCGGCCGAGCGTCGTCAGCGCCTGCTGGACGCTCGCGGCGTTCGCGAGGGTCTGCTCGCTCAGGATGACAAAGACCGCGGGGTTCTGGAAAACCGACTGTGCGGCGGCTTGTGTGTCGACCAGCAGCAGCGCGACCCAAAAGATCCTCATGATTGAGGCCTCCTCGTACCCTCGTCAGGCAAAAAGAGGTGTTGACCTCGGGGAGGGATCAACACCCGTCCAACTTGCACCGTGCGTCGCACAGCGGATCCCGGCGTTCCCGTGCGGCCCGGCTTGCCGGTCGCGCGGAAGCGTCGCCCGCGTGCTTACGACGATGTGCTCGTCGAGATGACGGTCGGAGCCGGCATCGCCGGCGCGGCCGGGGCGACCTGCTGGTCGGCCGCGGCCGGGGCTGGATCCGGCGCGGCCGGCATGTCGGCGGACGGCGCGGGCGCGGCGGCGGATTCGACCAAGCCGGTCGCCTTTGCGTCGACGGCTGGCGTGTCGGCAGCGGCTGCCGCCGTGGCGCGCGACGCGGCCTCCGGTGCGGGCGCTTCGGCTGCCGCCTGCGTTGCCGGCTCGGCAGCCTTCGCATCGACCGCGGGCTCGGGCGCTGCAGCGTAGGCCGGGGCCGGTGCGGCTTGCGCGGTGTCCGGCACCTTCGCGTCGACGGCAAGCGCTGCCGGGGCTTGCGCTGCGGTGTCGGTTGCAATCGGTGCCGGTTCCGGTGCCTTGTCGGCGACCGTCGACGCGGGTTCCGGCGCCATGTCAGCGGCCGCCAGCGCGGGTACCGGCGCCTTGTCCGCAACCGCTGGCGCAGATTCCGGCGCCTTGTCCGCGAAGCCCCCCGCGGCAACGATGGCGGCACCCGGCACCGCGCTCATCGCAGCCGGTGCAACGGCAGGCGCAGCACTCACCGCCGGTGCTGCCGCGGCAACCGGTGCGGTGACGACGGCAGGCACGACGGCAGCCGCTGATGCCTTCACGGCGGCCGCCTGCGTCCCGGCAGGCACCGCGCTGACGGCCGGCGCGACCATCGACGGCGCGGGCACCGGAACCGGAATCGGCGCCGCCTGGACCGCGGTCGTCGCCACCGGGCGCGTCAGCACGGGCGCGGCGGCATCGAGCGGCGGCAGGCCCATGCGGTTTCGCACGAGCGGATCGCGATACTTCACGTCGTCGGCAACGGTCGCTTCGGCGGACGGCGCCACATTCGAGCGCGCGAGCGGCGTGGTCGTCCCCGGGCACAGATGCCCGGTCGCTTCCACCGCGCGCCGGTTCGCATCGCTCTGGCAGAGCAGCGCGAGCGCGACGTCGGTCAACCCCATCGCGCGGAATTCCCGCGCATCGAGACGACGCACGCACGCCTGGTCGACCAGGGTCGTGCCGCCCGTCGCGCCGAAGCCCGGGAACGACACGCCGACGCTCACCGAGCCCATGCAGGTATCGGACAGCGTGGTCGTGAGGCCGGGCGCCTGGATCGACGGGTTCGTCTTGATCGTCTGGGTGCCCGAATAGTTGACGTTTTCCGACGCCTGGGTGTTGTAGGGGTTGGTGCCGGGTGAGCCGGCCGACTGGAGCGAACTCACGCTCTGCGGCGTCACGTTCGAGCCGCCGCTCGTGCTGGATGGCATCGTAACGTTCACGTTCACGCTCGAATTGCCGCTGCCGCGCACGCCGCTCGTGCTGGCACTGCTGGCGTTGCCGCCGCGCGAACTGGTGACGTTCGTGTTCATGCTCGAGCCGCCGCCCTGGCTGATCGCCGTCGACGACGTCGAGGACTGCGAACTTGAAGTCGAGTCGGCAGTCTGCGCCTGGGCACCGATCGCGGCCATCGCGAACATTGCGGCACATGCCGCCCTGATCTTGTTGCTGTTCATTTCACTCTCCGGACGAGGTTTGACCTCCGACCCAGGCAACCGCACTAATTCCCCCGAATGCCTTCAGCTTTGCCCGCTTCCCCGAACTGCTTCCAGCCGCTACCCAGCTGGGACCACGAACCGCCCGACATTCCCGGCCACGCCAGGGAATCCGGTGCGCCGATGGCACTGCCCGACGAAAGCGTGTGTTGTTCTGACGGATTGGTTGCAGGGTTCGACGTCTGCAAATTTGATTGCACGTCCTCGGCAGCGCGGTCAGCGCAATATGCCGTCAGAGACGCGAGCATCAGAGCGGCGGCAATCAGGTTCTGCTTCATGCCAACTCCTTACTTGAACAACAGTGCGGAAAAGAGACCAGCGTCGCTGGGAAACTGGTCCCCCGCACCCGACTAGTGACTGCTCCCGGTCGCGCTCGAACTCCCCTGGCTTCCGCCCGATGCAGACGGCGAACCGGCCGGACCGGTACTCCACACGGTCGACGCGTTGTAGTGATTCGAACCCGCGATCGCGCCCGACCCACCGCTGCCCGTCAACCCGGCAGCACCCGCGTTGGCGATACCCTGGTCGTTCCCGCCGCTGGCCGTGTAGTGGTTCGCGCCGAGGACGATCGTGGCGGTCACCCCTCCCGACAGCGCATTCGCGTTCTCGTTCGTGCTGCTGTTTCCACCGTACGAACCTGCGGCACCGATACCGCCGCCTGCCGCGAACGCGCCCCCGTTCGAGCCCCAGCCGCTGGCCGTCGAAGTCGAGTTGTGGAAGGCCGATGCCGTGCCGGTGGAACCAGCGGGTGTCACGGTACTTCCTGCGCTTGCGCCCGCGACCGAATTCGAATTGCTCGTATAGCTGCCTGAGCCGACCAGCACCGAACCGGACACACCCGCTGCAACGGATTGCGTCTGGTTGGTCGTGGACGGACCGGCGGCCAATACGGCCGACGAAAGGACGGTGAGCGCTGTCGCTAAAATGACTTTGGCTTTCATAGCAATTCCTTGCCGTGAGAAAGTTTGGTGGCGAGGTCGCCGGGCTCGCCCTCGCGAAACGAAACCCGGCGTCCGTGCCACCAGCCAATGACGAACGCTGCGCGCCGCGGCTCAGTGGTGATACGTCCAGCCGATCGAGCCGGCATTCGCACCGCTGTTGCCGCCCGCTTGCGCGCCGCCGAAGCCGAAGCCGCCCACCGTCGACGTTTGGACGTGGCTCGTGTACGAGATCGAACCGCTGCTGCCGCCGCCAGCCGTGGCACCTGCTGCGCCGAGTGCGGCACCCGAATCGGTCGCGGTGAAATGGCCGAATCCGGCAACCCCGGCAATCGTCGAGCCGCCGCTCGACGAATTGCTGGTCGATACCGTGCCGCTGCCGGCGAATGCTGCACCCGAAACCGCCAGAACTGCGACTGCAATCAGAAGCTTCTTCATGGTCGACTCCATAACGGCGTGGACGGAACAAGCGAGGAAAGCTGCACGCCTTCAACTTTCCAGCCCTGAGCAATCCCCATAACATAAGGATCACTATCTAATTACAAAGAATTTATTCATCTCGAATCCGATGGCCGCGCAATTTTTCGGCGATCCGAATCCTGGTTTCGTATTTTTTTAGTTTTCCGAAATTTTTATATTTATTCTCGATATGAGTTATCGATCATTTATCAATCGGAAAACGAATCGACGCACGCACCCGGAAACAGGCATTCGCCATTCGGGATCAGTCGTTTTCGAAATTTGCTTACACGGCATACCGGCACATGGCATCCGCTTCAGCGATCGAAAATGCGTGAGTACAGTTATCTACCGTGAATGCAGTGCCATCGAAAACATGCGCGTTATCGCGGCGATAACGGGCCTGCATTACAGTCAGGCGGCATCGCTTCTCCCTGGGCTACCGATCAAAGATCTTCCGGGCAATCCGGCCGACGGGTATGCGAGCTAGTCCAGCCACCGCCGGCATCGGCCCGGCGCAGCGGATACGGGTCGGCACGAGCGGAAACGATTCGGCGTCGAGCTGTCCGGCACGGACAGCATGGCCCATCCGGACGAGCTGAATGAAGGGGAGCACGGCTGTCGGCCGGTTGTCGTGAGAAACGACAGGCGGTCCAGCACGCGCAACGCGCGGATACCGGGAAACCGGCAACGAACCCGCGAAGCTGGCACTGCATCGCGAGTCCTGTTCCGAGCTGTCCGACTACCCCACGGGTGCGCAAGGAATGCGCGCATCAAGTTGTTGCTTCTGGTCTTCATCGCTATTTCCCCGACTGCTTATTGACGAACGGGCCGCCCCCCCATCTTTGTTGCATCAGGTCGACCGCTCGCCGGTGCGTCCAATATCGCAAACGGCATGCCATGCGTGATTCCACCGATGGTTGCGCGTCGCGTATCGTTCGCGGCGCCCGCAATATCGCCGGGAATCGAATTTTTTGTTTCAGGAATGTATCGCGATAGCGCTCGGCAGCACGCGCCGATCATCGAATGGCGCGAAGCAATGCCGGAAAAGGCGGACGAACGCGGCCCGCGGAGCCTCGCGCAAGGGGGTGTCGAACGGATGTTTCATACTTGAGAACTGCACCGTCGCATATCCCGGCCGATGTACATTTCGGCCCCGGCAAACCGCCTGCCGCAGCCCGTTCGGCAGCCTTCCCGTACGCGAAAAAATCGTGAATCGAAACGCGCGACAACCGGTTCTGCGGGACCCGCGCGGCCGACATCGCTATCGTTCCGGACGTGCGCACCCGCCGCCGCGAAACGCAATTGATTCATCCGTGAAAATACCGACGATATCGAGCATCGGCCGGCGATGCGAACGCGCGGCAAAAACCGGTAAATACGACGCAAGCCGACATGGCTTTCACGCCGCATATCGGAAAAAACGACGGCAGGTGCGCCATGCGGCCTTGAACACACTTTATCGATTTTTACTGTTTTCCTTCGATTCACCGACATCCAGTACCGGCAACCATCGTGCTCCAACGGATGGGATGAGAACACGCGCTGCGCGCGAGAAACATTTTCGAATCGAGTTCGACTGCTAATCTCATCGCGCGAAACATGGTCGTGAAACGCGCGATCCATGCAGAATGTGCGGGGCGGAGCGGCGTCATTGCGCGTTTCGGCCCGTCGGTTCGCATCCTGCCGGCATTTTCCGTATCGGTTCGCCCGTTCCCGGGATGCATGCTTGAAACAGAAGTTCGTGCGCGGCGCGGCGGCACGCTCCGCTGTCCCGTTGCGCCTGCGTGCGGCGGCCATGGCACATCGATTGCGTGTCATCCCGTTCCGGCGAGCCGCGCATCGCGCGACGAAGCCAGGCCGGATGCGGTCGACACGACCGGCACTGCCGTCAGGTGCCGAGCAATTCCTTCTTGCGCAGATGCACGACATCGCGCATCGGCGGCGCGCCGAACAGCCGGCTGTATTCGCGGCTGAACTGCGACGCGCTTTCATAGCCGACGGTCGCCGCCACCGACCCGACGTCGCCGCCCTGCCGCAACAGCAAACGCCGCGCCTCGTGCAGCCGCAGCTGCTTCTGGTACTGCAGCGGACTCAGCGTGGTCACGTGCTTGAAGTGATGGTGCAGCGACGACACGCTCATGTTGACCGCCTGTGCGAGCGTGTCGACGCGCATCGGCTCCGCGTAGTGATCGCGGATCCATTCGATCGCACGCGCGATCCGGTGCGTCTGGCTGCTCGCGACGGCCATGTGCCGCAGCCGCGTGCCCTGCCCGCTCGTCATCAGCCGGTACAGCAGTTCCTTTTCGATCAGCGGCGCGATCACCGGAATGTCGGCCGGCGTATCGAGCAGCCGCAACAGCCGCAGCGCGGCATCGAGCAGCGGCGGCGTCAACTCGGCGAGCGCGATGCCCTCGCCTTCCGGGCCCGCATCGGGCTCGGGCAGCCGCATCTCGGCCGCGAGTTCGACGATGCGCTGCAGATCGAGCGTGAGCGACAGGCACAGGTAAGGCGCGTCGGGCGACGCCTGCGTGACGCGCGAGAGGATCGGCAAGTCGATCGACGTAATCAGGCAATTGCGCGTGTCGTATTCGTAGGCCTGGCCGGCCACGATCACGCGCTTCGCGCCCTGCGCGGCGATCACGAGCGCGGCACGCGACACGCCGCAGCCGAGATCGACCGGATGCGCATGCCGATGCAGCATCAGCGCCGGCACGGCCGTGGAGTGGGAGCCGTCCGTCGGCGCGAAACGGCCGATCAGCGACGCCAGTTCGCGCCGCCCGGATTCGCGCGACGCCGCGATATCGGTCATGTCCATGACGGATTCCTCGCCTCATTTCCCTGAATCGCGGGAGCATAGCGAATCGCTCGCCGCCGCGCCGGGGATTTGCAGGATTGTTCAATAAATTTGCAGGATTGGGTAGACGTAAAAATCGGCCGTTCGCGCACACTGCCACCTGATCCGGCGCATGCCGGGTTTTCCCCACGGAGACAAAAAATGCCCACCACGTTTGTCCTGAACGGCAAGAGTGTCACGCTCGACGCCGATCCGTCGATGCCCGTCCTCTGGGCAATCCGCGAGCACGCGGGGCTGACCGGCACGAAGTTCGGCTGCGGCATGGCGCAGTGCGGCGCGTGCACCGTCCATCTCGAAGGCCAGGCCGTGCGCTCGTGCGTGCTGCCGCTCGCCGGCATCGCGGGCAAGCACATCACGACGATCGAAGGCCTCGAGAGCAAACCCGCGCAGGCCGTGCAGGCCGCCTGGGTGAAGCTGCAGGTGCCGCAGTGCGGCTATTGCCAGTCCGGCCAGATCATGTCGGCAACCGCCCTGCTCGAACAGAACCCGAAGCCGACCGACGCGGACATCGACGCCGCGATGAACGGCAACATCTGCCGCTGTGCGACCTACGCCCGGATCCGGGCCGCGATCCACGACGCGGCCGCGACGCTGGGAGCCTGACCATGACGATCGAACTCGACAACGCCGGCTCGGTGCGACCGTCGCGCCGCACGTTCCTGAAGGCCGCGGGTGCCGCGGCCGCCGTCAGCCTGACGATCGGCTTCGAATGGGCCGGCCTCGGCCGCCGCGCGCTCGCCGCGACGGCGGCCGCCGCCGACTTCGCGCCGAATGCATTCCTGCGCATCACGCCCGACGGCAAGGTCACGGTCATCGCAAAACATGTCGAAATGGGCCAGGGCGCGTACACGGGCATCGCGACGATCGTCGCCGAGGAACTCGACGCGGACTGGTCGAGCGTGCGCGTCGAAAGCGCACCGGCCGATGCGAAGCGCTATGCGAACCTCGCGTTCGGCACGATGCAGGGCACGGGCGGCAGCTCGGCCATGTCGAACTCGTGGCAGCAATTGCGCGAAGCGGGCGGCAAGGCCCGCGCGATGCTCGTGTCGGCCGCGGCGGCGCGCTGGAAGGTGCCGGCCGGCGAACTGACCACCGCCAACGGCGTCGTCACGCATGCGAAGAGCGGCAAGACGGCCGCCTACGGCACGCTCGTCGCCGACGCGTCGAAACTGCCGGTGCCCGACAAGGTCACGCTGAAGCAGCCGGCCGACTTCAAGCTGATCGGCCATCGCATTGCGCGCGTCGACGGGTCGGCCAAGTCGAACGGCACCGCGCATTTCACGCTCGACACGACCTTCCCCGGCATGCGCGTCGCGCTGCTGCAGCGCCCGCCGCGCTTCGGCGCGACGGTCAAGTCGTTCGACGCGACGGCCGCGAAGGCCGTGCCGGGCGTGGTGTCGGTCGTGCAGGTGCCGGGCGGCGTCGCGGTCGTCGCGAACGGTTTCTGGGCCGCGAAGCAGGGCCGCGACGCGCTGAAGGTCGACTGGGACGAAACCAACGCCGAAAAGCGCAGCTCGGACCAGCTCATGCGCGAGTACCGGCAGCTCGCCGCGCAGCCCGGCGCGTCGGCCCGCAAGGACGGCGATGCCGACGCGGCGATCGCGGGCGCCGCGCGCAAGGTCAGCGCGACCTACGAATTTCCGTATCTCGCGCACGCGCCGATGGAGCCGCTCGACGCGGTCGTCAAGCTGAGCGCCAACAGCTGCGAGATCTGGGCCGGCGACCAGTTCCAGACGGTCGACCAGGGCAACGCCGCCAGGGTCGCGGGCCTGAAGCCCGAGCAGGTGCAGATCCACACGCTGTACGCGGGCGGCAGCTTCGGCCGGCGCGCGAACGCGTGGTCGGACTACGTGGTCGAGGCCGTGTCGATCGCGAAGGCGCTCGGCGCGGACGGCAAGCCGGTCAAGCTGCAGTGGACGCGCGAGGACGACATCCAGGGCGGCTTCTATCGCCCGATGTACTTCCACAAGCTCGACGCGGGGCTGACCGCGGACGGCCGGCTGGTCGGCTGGCGCCACCGGATCGTCGGCCAGTCGATCCTCGCCGGCACGCCGTTCGAGGCGTTCATGGTCAAGGACGGAATCGACGCGACGTCGGTCGAGGGTGCGGCGAACCTGCCGTACGCAGTGCCGAACGTGTCGGTCGAACTGACCACCACCAAGGTCGGCCTGCCCGTGCTGTGGTGGCGCGTGGTCGGCAGCTCGCACACGGCCTACGCGGTCGAGGCGTTCATCGACGAAGCCGCGCACGCGGCGGGCAAGGATCCGTACCTGTTCCGCCGCGACCTGCTCGCGAAGGAGCCGCGGATGCGCGCGGTGCTCGAGCTGGCCGCGCAGAAGGCCGGCTGGGATCCGGCGAAACCGCTGCCGAAGGGCCGCGGGCGCGGGATCGCGGTGGCCGAGGCGTTCAAGAGCTACGTCGCGCAGGTCGCGGAAGTGTCGGTCGACGCCGACGGCAAGGTGAAGGTCGAGCGCGTGGTGTGCGCGGTTGACTGCGGAATCGCGATCAATCCCGACATCGTCGCCGCGCAGATGGAAGGCGGCATCGGCTTCGGGCTCGGCGCGGCGCTGCACAGCGCAATCACGCTGAAGGACGGCCATGTCGAGCAGCGCAACTTCGACGGCTATCACGTGCTGCGGATGGCCGAGATGCCGAAGGTCGAGGTGCATATCGTGCCGTCGGGCGAGGCGCCGACGGGCGTCGGTGAGCCGGGTGTCGCTCCGGTCGGGCCGGCGGTCGCCAACGCGATCTTCGCGGCGACCGGCAAGCGGCATTACGTGCTGCCGTTCGATTCGGGCGATACGGCGAAGGCTTGACGAGCGGAACGAAGAGACGCCGGGCCGGCCGCGTGACGGGAACGTTGCGCGGCCGGTTTTTTATTGCCGAGCCTGCGGCTTCCAATGTAGGGTTCCAAGTCGGCAAAAATCTTCTGCAAACCATTAATTCACTTATAAAAACGGCTAACCCGGATAGGGTTCGATGTAGGGTTCGTCATCCGCCCGAAACCCCGTTCGCGCTGGGCGAACCGCGCGTTCCGCACGTTACGCCGCCCGTAACGTCCGTAACGCCCGTAACGTTCCCGCCGGATGCTACGTAACAATCCTTCAATGTTGCTCCGACCCTTCCGAAGCACACCACACGCCCCACGTTAAAAATTCTTTTAGATTCAAGGCTGGCGCACCGCCCACCCCGCCCCGACCACCCGTCGATTCCTGTCAGCCCGTCCCTGGCCCGGAAGTTGCGGTACATGACCCGCAAACACTCCTTTACGGACATGCGAGGGCCAACATGGATTGCAAATACCTGTACATCGACAACATAAAAATCAACTTCGTGCGCCGCACGATCGAAATCGACAACAAAGTCGTCGACGTCACGCCGCGTGAATTCGATGTCGTCGAATTCCTGCTCGACAACATGAACAAGATCGTGCCGCGGCAAGCGATCCAGGAAGCGGTCTGGGGCCGCGAGCTCGGCGTGTCGTCGCGCACGCTCGACACCCATATCTCGCGCATCCGTTCGAAGCTGCAGCTCGATCACGACAAGAACCTGCGGATCATCCCGATCTATGCGGTCGGCTATCGGCTGGTGCTGTTCGGCGCGGCCATGACGCACGTCGAACGCCACGATGTGGCGCCGATCCTGCGCGCCGCACCCCAGCAGGCGCTGGCCGCCGACTACGCGTAACGCGTAGCGGCTCACCCGCGCGCCGCCGCAGCGCGGCGCGCCGACAAGGCTCCTCCACGGCGCTGCACGCGCGACCCGGAGCGTCTCGTGGCCGGGCACGCCTTCCCCGCCGCGACACGACCGCCGCCATCGGGCGGCGGCCGCGTTTGCGGCAGTCGCATGCAAGCGCGCGTGCCGTCGATTAGCGGCTGCGCTATCGCACGCCACGCCGCCGCGACACCGCGCCGACCCACCACCGCCCCGCCACGCCCCCCGACAAAAGGCTTCGTAGCTCGCCGCCACCCGCGCGGCCCCGCGCTGGACACGACTACGGATTCCGGCGCGGCACGCGGCCGGCGGCGTCCCTACAATCGACGCAGCAGCCGCGCGCCCCCTGCGCCGCCGGCCACAACAACCCGTCGAACCAACGCCGAATCCGCCCTGATCCCGCCGTGCCTGCGCTGTCCCTGACGAATGCCGACGCCGGCGACGCCGCGAATCGGGCTCCGCCCGCCGCCGCCACCCCGGCCGCCATCCCGCCCCCGCCGGCCGCGGTCGCGCTCGACGCGTCGCCCTGGCTGCCGCGCCTGTCCGCCGCCGCCGCGCGCGGGCTGTCGCATGCGTACGGCGCGACGGCCGCGGTCCCGGTCACGCTCGGCGAACACGCGTACGAGGTGCGCTGGCGCGCCGATGCCGAACCGGCCGCCGACGCGCATGCCTACCGCTTCGTCATCGGCCCGGCCGCCGGCACGCTGTGGATCGATCCGGTCGCGGAAAGCGCATGGCTCGGCGACGCGGCCGACCCGGCCGTGCCGGCCGTGATCCGCGCGGCGCTGCTCGCCGACCTTGCCGCGCCGCTCTCGGCCGTGTTGCAGGCCGCGACGCGGCAGCGCGTGGAATTGCTGCCGCCGCCGGCGAGCGTGCCCGCGTGGCGCACCGCGCCGGCCGCGCTGCGCTTCGAGCTGCGTCGCGCCGACGGCGCCTGGCGCTGCCACGGCGCGCTGCTGTTCGATGCGCCGGACGCGCTCGCGGTGTTCTTCGCGACACCGACGCCGGCGGCCGCGCGGCCCGACACCCGCGCCGCGTATGCGGGCCTGCCGGTGCCGCTGGTATTCGAGATCGGCCGGACCGAGCTGACGATGGCCGAACTGGCCGACGTCGTCGGTGGCGACATCATCGCGATCGAACGCTGGCGCGCGCACGAGCAGAACCTGCTGTGCGTCGCGCGGGTGCCGGCCGCGCCGGCGTGGGAGATCACCGGACGGCCGTCGGGCAACCGGCTGACCGTCGAACGAATCAGGGAGATGCCATTGGAACCGACCCGCACCGAAACCCCGCCCACGAGCGCGCACGATGCGCCGCCCGACGATGCGCCGCGCTCGCTCGACGGCCTCGCGGTCGACCTGCGTTTCGAATTGCCGCCCACGTCGATCCCGCTCGGCGAACTCGGCGCACTGCAGCCGGGCGCGGTGATCGAGCTGCAGCAAGGCATCAACCAGAGCGTGATCCATCTCGTCGCGAACGGGATGCTGATCGGCACCGGCCACCTGATCGCGGTCGGCCAGAAGCTCGGCGTGCGCGTCGTCACGCTGACGCAGCCCGCGCCGCGCGAGCGCTGAACGATGGGCAGCCTGCCGAATCCGGTCGCGCTGATCGCGGTGATCGCCGCGCTCGGCATCGCGCCGTTCGCCGCGCTGATGGTGACGAGCTATACGAAGCTCGTGGTCGTGCTTGGCCTGCTGCGCTCCGCGCTCGGAATCCAGCAGGTGCCGCCGAACCTCGTGCTGAACGGCATCGCGCTGATCCTGTCGCTGTTCATCATGGCGCCGGTCGGGATGTCGATCCGCGACGCGCTGCAGGCACGCCACTTCGACGCGTCGGGGCAGCTGTCGACCGCCGATATCGGCGCGCTCGCCGATGCCGCGCTGCCGCCGGTCAAGGATTTCCTGGTGTCGCACACGCGGCAGCGCGATCGCGAATTCTTCGTGCGCACGGCAACCTCGGTCTGGCCGAAGAACCGCGCGGACGGCATCAAGGACGACGACCTGCTCGTGCTGGTGCCGAGCTTCACGCTCGCCGAGCTGACCAAGGCATTCCAGATCGGCTTCGTGATCTACATCGTGTTCATCGTCGTCGACCTGCTGGTCGCAAACATCCTGCTCGCGCTCGGGATGCAGATGATCTCGCCGACGACGATCTCGGTGCCGTTCAAGCTGCTGCTGTTCGTCGCGCTCGACGGCTGGTCGCTGCTCGTGCACGGGCTCGTGCTGTCGTACCGCGTATCGGGGGCGGGATGAACGCGCGCGCGTTGCGCAGCGTCGTGCCGAACCTGCGCGCAGTGATCGCGCCGGCCGTGCTGATCGCGCTGGCGTTGACGCTCGCCGGCGCGGGCCTGCAGCCGCGCAGCGCGCACGCGGCCGGCAGCGCCGCCGGCTTCGCGCAGCTCGCGCGCGCGTGCGCGCCGAACGTCGATCCCGACACGCTCGCCGCGCTGGTGCGCACCGAATCCGGTTTCAACCCGTATGCGATCGGCGTGGTCGGCGGCCACCTGACGCGCCAGCCCGCGTCGCTCGACGAAGCGCGCGCGACCACGAGCGAGCTGGCCGCGCGCGGCTTCAGCTACAGTGTCGGCCTAGCTCAGGTGAACGAACGAAACTTCGCGAAATACGGCCTCGACGACACGACGATGTTCGAACCGTGCCGCAACCTGCGGGCGGGCGGCGCGATCCTGACCGAATGCTTCGCGCGCTCGTCGAATACCGGCCGTCCCGCGCAGGCCGCGTTGCGCGCGGCGCTGTCGTGCTACTACAGCGGCAACTTCACGACCGGGTTCTCGAGCGGCTACGTGAGCCGCGTCGTCGCGAGCGCGCGGCGCAATGCGCGCGAAGGCGGCGTCGAGCCGATTCCGGTGGTGAGCGATACGCCGCCGCCCGCGCGACAACGGCGCATGGACGCGGCCGCGACCACGCCGCCCGAACGCGCGCGCAGGCTCGCGTCGCCCGCGGCCTCCGCCGACGCGCCGTCGTGCCATGCGCGCCCGGTCGTGATGATGTGCCGCGGCTTGCCGGCGAGCCAGGCGAAGCGGCTGTGCGTGCGCTGTCTCGATCAGTGAGCGTCGACGCGACGCCGGCATGACGTGCATCGGATGACGCGGCGTGCCGCGTCGCCCTGCTTCATGCGGCGCGCTGTGCCTCCAGCCGTGCCCGGAACTTCCGAACCGCGCCGCGTCATCCCGCTTCATGCAGCGCGCTGTGCCTCCAAGCGTGCGCGAAACTTCGGCACCGCCCCGCTTCACGCAGCGCGCTGCGCCTCCAGCCACGCCTGGAACATCAGCACCGTCCACAGCTGATGCTGCCAGTTCATCCGGCCCGACTGGTGCTGGCGCCACAGCCGGTCGACCGCCGCCGCGTCGAAGAAGCCCTCGTCACGCAGCCGCGACGGCTGCAGCAACGCGTCGGCCCAGTCGCGCAGCGCGCCGCGCAGCCAGTGATCGACGGGCGCGCAGAAGCCCTGCTTCGGCCGGTCGATCAGCGCCGACGGCACGTACCGGTCCAGCAGCCGGCGCAGCAGCGCCTTCGACTGCCCTTCCGGCAAACGCACCGACGCGGGCACGCGCCATGCGAATTCGACGACGTGATGATCGAGGAACGGCATGCGCGTCTCGAGGCTCACCGCCATCGCCGCGCGGTCGACCTTCGCGAGGATGTCGGTCGGCAGGTACGTGAGCGTGTCGATCGCCATCGCCTGCTCGGCGAAGCTCAGGTTCGCGGGCCATGCGGACACCGTATCGAGCGGGGTCGGCGGTTCCTTTCCGGCCAGCGCGATGCGCTCCGGATGATGCACCGACGACATCAGCAGCCGGTACAGCGCGATGCGGCTCTCGGCCGTCATCACGTGGCCGAGCTTGTGCAGCCGGTCGCCGATGCGGGTCGCCGAGTCGCGTGCTTCCACGCCGCTCCATGCGCCCTGCGCGACCGCCGCGAGCTGGTCCGCATGATCGGGACGCAGCGCATGCAGCGCGGCGGCGATCCGCGCGCGCACCGCCGCCGGCACGCGATGCAGCTTGCGCCACAGGCGCGGCGTCAGGAAGTAGCGCGTATAGCCGCCGAACAGCTCGTCGCCGCCGTCGCCGGACAGGCTCACCTTCACGTGCCGGCGCGTCAGCTCCGACACGAGGAAGGTCGGAATCTGCGACGCATCGGAGAACGGCTCGTCATAGATCGTCGGCAGTTTCGGCACGACGCCGAGCGCATGGTCGGCCGTCACGTAGAGCTCGGTATGCCGCGTGCCGAGGTGGCGCGCGACCGCCTTCGCATAGCCGGCCTCGTCGTAGCCGGCCTCGTGAAAGCCGATCGTGAACGTGTCGACCGGCTTCGCCGACTGCGCCTGCATCAGCGCGACGATCGCCGACGAATCGATGCCGCCCGACAGGAACGCGCCGAGCGGTACGTCGGCTTCCATCTGCCGCGCGACGGCCTGGCGCAGGATCGTGTCGAGCTGATCGACGGCCTCGTCGGCGCTGCCCTCGAATGGCCGCTCGCGGCCGGCTTCGATCGCCTGCTCGAGCGTCCAGTACGCGCGCAGGCGCGGCGTGTCGCGCGCATGCTCGAACTGGATGAAGGTGCCCGGCGGCAGCTTGCTGATGCCGCGATAGATCGTATGCGGCGCGGGCACGCTCGACTGGCGCAGGTACAGGCACAGCGCGTCGCGATCGATCGTGCCGTCGAAGCCCGGGTAGCCGCGCAGCGCCTTCAGCTCCGACGCGAACACCAGTGCGTCGCCGATCCGACCGTAGTAGAGCGGCTTCTCGCCGATCCGGTCGCGCGCGAGCGTCAGCACCCGCGACGCACGATTCCACAGCGCGAACGCGAACATGCCGGTCGTGCGCCGCAGCGCCGCCTCGACGCCCCACGCGGCGATCGCCGCGATCAGCACCTCGCTGTCGGAGTGGCCGCGCCACGCCGGTGCGCGACCCGCGCGCCCGAGCTCCGCGCGCAACTCGCGATGGTTATAGATTTCGCCGTTGAAGACCATGACGTAGCGGCCGCACGCGGATGCCATCGGCTGCCGGCCGTGGACCGACAGATCGACGATCGCAAGCCGCCGGTGGCCGAGCGCGATACCGGCTTCCGGGTCGACCCAGAGGCCCTGCCCGTCGGGGCCGCGATGCGCGAGGCTCGCCGTCATTCGCGCGAGCGTGCCGCGCGCTGTCTCCTCATCGAAGGCGACGCTATTCAGAAAGCCGTCGATTCCGCACATTGATTTGTCTGCCTCTGTTGACCTGTTCCGTCAGCGGCGGCGCAACCTCGCAGCCCGCCGTCCGGCTGACGGTCGAGCCATATTACGAAGAAATAAATCAGCAATAATTCATGGGTGAATCTCGGACGACCCCGGAAAAAAACCGGCGTCAAGCACTGCGTGCGACCGGCCCGGTGAAGCGGAAACAGGGCCCCATCACGACGCATCGCTGAACCGCGCGCCTTTCGATGTTCCGGCCCCGACAGTTCGAGCACGTCAGGCCGCGCCGGTCGCCCACTTCAGCAACTGCGCGACTTCGCGGAAATGCCGTTGCTGGATCGTGCCCTTTTCTGGCGTGCTCTCGTACAGCGCCTGCGCGAGGCCGGCGTTCGCAAGCGTCGGACGCAGCGCGTCGCGCGCGAGCCGTACGATCCGTTCGGCCGCCTCGCCCTCGCCGCGCGCGAGCACCCATGGCAGTGTGCCGACGCCGCCGTAATAGAGCGCGACCGCGACGCTCGACGAATAGACGACCACCGACGCGAAGCCGATCCGGTCGGGCAGCGACGAGAACTGCGCTTCGCGCGCGAGCTGCCGGCGCTTCGCCTCGATGTGCGGGTCGCCTTCGTCTTCCTTGTGCTCGCGCCGCACTTCCTCGATCGACATCTTCATCTTCTGATTGAACTCGCGCCGCTGATGCACGATGTCGATCAGCGCCATCACGATATAGATCAGCGCGGCCCAGCCGAACAGCAGCATCAGCAGCTTCACGATCAGCGCGAGAATCGACATCGGCCGCGTGAAGCCGGACTGCACCGCCGGGTCGAGCGACTCGACGATCAGCCAGCCGAGCGTCGCGACCAGCAGCACGGTCTTCAGCAGCATCTTCGCGAGGTTCACGAGGTTGCGCATCGACACCATGTTCTTCAGCCCCTCGGCGGGATTGAGCCGCGACAGCTGCGGCACGAGCCGGCTCCACGCCATCACGCCGCCCACCTGCACGAAGCCGGCCAGCAGGCCGGCCAGCAGCCCGGCCGCGACGATCTGCGCGGACAGCAGCGCCCAGTCGCGCGCGGCGCCGTCGATCAGCACCGCGAGCCGCGCGAAAGGATCGCTGGCGCCCGCCGCATCGAACACGAGCCGGAACAGCGCCTGCAGCCGCGCGAACAACGTGCCGAGCCCGACCGCGAGCGCGACGCACACGCCGACGAAGAACGCGGACGAGATCGTCTCCGCGCTCTTCGGCACATCGCCTTTCTGGCGCGCCTCGCGCAGGCGCTTCGCG
This sequence comes from Burkholderia sp. Bp8984, assembly GCF_003853755.1. NCBI lineage: Bacteria > Pseudomonadati > Pseudomonadota > Betaproteobacteria > Burkholderiales > Burkholderiaceae > Burkholderia > Burkholderia sp. Bp8984. The sequence continues at coordinate 46,730 of NZ_QTQN01000022.1, read as the reverse complement.
GTCGGCTGCTGGTTCTTTTCGGCCATCGTCGCTCCGGTCCGGCGGGGCCGTCACGCGCCGCCGTGCGCGGCGAACAGCGCGCGCAGCAGCGCCATCAGCCCGCTGTCGGGGCTCAGCAGCGCGCGCAGCGACGCGTATACCACCGGCAGGAACAGCACCATCATCAGCACCGCGAGCGCGCTCTTCAGCGGCTGCGCGAACACGAAGACGTTCAGCTGCGGCACCGCGCGCCCGACGAGGCCGATGCCGAGCTCGACCAGCACCAGCACGATGATCACCGGCGCGGCGAGCTTCACCATCCATTCGAAGATCGTGTCGGTCTGCCGCACGACGAAGGTCTGCAGCATCGACGAGAAGTCGGGGCCGAGCGAGCCGATCGGCCACCACGCGTACGACTGCGCGAACAGTTGCACGAGCACCTGCAGGCCGCCCGCGGTGACGAACAGCGCGATCGCGACGAAATTCAGGAACCCCGACGTCGGTCCGCCCTCGTGCCCGCCCATCGGATCGAAGAACGCGGCGCTGCCGCTGCCGGTCTGGAAATCGATCAGGTAGCCGACGCCCTGGATCGCGAACAGCACCGCGCTGAACGCACCCGCGAGCAGCATGCCGATCACCGCCTCCTTCGCGACGAGCAGGCACCACATCAGGAACGGCAGCGCGGCGACCTGTGCCGGGTCGATCACCGGCGCGACGAACGCGGCGATCACGACCGCGATGCCGTTGCGCACGAGGCCCGTGACGATCTGCTCGTTGAACACCGGCACGACGAACATGATCGGCAGCAGGCGCGGCATCACGTAGAGCAGCGGACGCAGCGTGCCGGCGATGTCGTTGAAGTTCGCGGCGTGGTCTAGCATCGGCGCTCCGCGGCGGCGGGCGGCGCCGGATCGTCGATGGTGGCGGCCGGGACAGTTGCGCCGCCCGGATCGGCGTTGCCGGCCGCTGCGCGCGTGTTTGCCGTGTTTGCCGTGTTTGCCGTGTCCGTCGCGTCCATCGCGTCTACCCCCGCCGGTCGCGACACCATTTCCGCATCGAACGCGGCGGCCATGTCAGGCTGCCCCGATGCATGCCCCTGCGCGTCGCCCGCCCACACGCCGGCCGTCGCGAAGCGCCGCACCGCATGCGCATCCGCGACTTCATCGGCGTCGCGCTCGACCCGCGCCGCGCGCGCCTGCAGGGCCTTCTCGCCGGCCTTGTCCAGCTTGTCCTCAGCGGCCTTCGCCTTGCGCGCGGCGCGCTGCAGGTCGGCGAGCGTGGCCTCGTGACCGCGGTGCAGGTGCGCGGCCTCGCTGACCGACGCGTGCGCGACACCGATATGGCGGTCGAACGTGCGCGTATCGGCCGCCGCGTTCTGCAACGCGCGCGCCTCGCGCACGTCATCGGCGAGGCGCGTCTGGATCGCGGCCTTCGCCGCGACCTGCTGCGCAAGCTGCGCGTGCGCGGCGTCGAGCGCGCGCCGGCTCTGCGCAGCGATGCCCTGCTGGCGCGCGGCCGCCACGCGCGCGATCTGGCTGCGCATCTCGCGCACGCGCTTCAGGCGGGCGAGCGTCGCGAGCACGAGACGGTCGTCGGCTTCAGACATGGTCGTTCGCGAGTTTCGTCAGCTTCGCGAGCAGCGCGTCGAAACGCACGTCCTCGTGCGACGCCTGCGCGCAGAACGCACCGATCGCATCGCGCGCACGCAGCGCGAGATCGCCGAGCCGGTCGCTGCCTTCGCGGTACTCGCCGATCTGCACGAGCAGCTCGATTTCCTGGTACTTCGCGATCAGCTCGCGCACGCGCGCGGCCGCTTGCTGATGCGCGCGGCTCGCGACGAGCGGCATCACGCGCGACAGGCTCGCGAGCACGTCGATCGCCGGATAGCGGTTCGCGAGCGCGATCTTGCGCGACAGCACGATGTGACCGTCGAGGATCGAGCGCACTTCCTCGGCGATCGGATCGGATTCCTCATCGCCTTCAACGAGCACCGTATACAGCGCGGTGATCGAGCCGGTCGCGCCCTGCCCCGCGCGTTCGAGCAGGCGCGGCAGCACGGCGAACGTCGACGGCGGGAAGCTGCGCCGCGTCGGCGGCTCGCCGCTCGCGAGGCCGACCTCGCGCTGCGCGCGAGCGAAACGCGTCAGCGAATCGACCAGCAGCAGCACGCGCTTGCCCGCATCGCGGAAGTGCTCGGCGATCGCGGTCGCGACCAGCGCGGATTTCACGCGCTCCATCGCCGGACGATCGGACGTCGACACGACGACGATCGAGCGCGCGCGCACCTCGGGCGACAGGCTGTGCTCGATGAACTCGCGCACTTCGCGGCCGCGTTCGCCGACCAGCGCGATCACGTTCACGTCGGCCTGCGCGCCGCGCGCGATCATCCCGAGCAGCGTGCTCTTGCCGACGCCGGACGGCGCGAAGATGCCGACGCGCTGGCCGATGCCGAGCGTCATCAGGCCGTCGATCACGCGCACGCCGGTCGGAAACGGCGTGTCGATCAGCTTGCGCGCGAGCGGGTTCGGCGGGTCCTGCTGCGTCGACACCCACGCGGCGCCCGTCACCGGCCCGCGATCGTCGAGCGGCCGGCCGAGCCCGTCGAGCACGCGGCCGAACAGCGCTTCGCCGACCGGAAACACATGCTCGCGCCCGGACGGCACGACGCTCGTCTCCGGCGACAGCCCGGCCACGTCGCCGAGCGGCGTAAGCAGCGTGGTCTGCCGCGAGAAGCCGACCACTTCGGCGAGCAGCGTCGGCTGGTTCGGCGTGCGCAGCTCGCAGATCTCGCCGAGCCGCGCGCGAATGCCCGTCGCATTGAGGATCTGCCCGACCGCGTGATTGACGCGGCCCTGCACCGACACCGGCGAGAAGAACGCGAGCCCCGCGTCGAGATCGCCGACGAGGCGGCCGCGATCGAACGACGCGGCATCGTCGTCGCTCTCGAGGCCGTTCGGTTGCGGATCGTCGAGCGGCGCGTTCATCGCGGCGAGCCCTTCAGCGCGTCGCGGCGGATCGCCTGGCGCAGCGCGTCGATCTGCAGGTCGAGGCTCGCATCGATGCGCCCGGACGGCGTCTCGACCGTGCATGCGTGGCGTTCGAGCTGCGCATCCTCGACGATGCGGATCCGTTGCCGGTTCGACTGGCCGGCGAACGCGCGCTCGAGCGCGTCGCGCATCTCGTCCTCGCGGCCCGGCGCGACCCGCACGATCAGGAACGCCTCGTCGCGCACGAGCGGCGCGATCCGCGCGAGCGCGGCCTCGTACAGCTTCTGCGTGGCCATCTCGCCGACGATCGCGCGCACGGCCTTCACGACGATGTCGGCCATCGAATCCTTCATCGACTCCATCGTGCGCGCGGCGGCCAGCGCCTGCGTATAGGCCTGCGCCGCATGCTCGCGCTGCGCGCGGCGCATCCCTTCGTCGTAGCCGGCCGCCTGGCGCCGGTCGAATTCGCGCTGCGCATCGGCGACGATGCGCGCGGCCTCGTCGCGCGCGGTCGCGATCACCGCGGACGCGTCGAGCAGCGCCGCGTATTCGCGCTCCTTGAGCACCTTGCGCTCCGACAGCAGCTGCAGGTTGTCGCTCGTGATCAGAAAAGCCAGTCCCATGACGCAAGCCTCTCGGGAATCAGAAACAGGAACAGCAATTCGCCGAACTGGTCGCGCTGCGCGCGGTTCAGCCAGTACGGCGCTTCGTCGTCGATCGCGCGGTTGAATTTCAGGCGCGCGCGCCGCGCGACCGCATCGCCCGCCACGCCGATGAAATCCGCGAGCAGCCGCCCGCCGCGCGCACGGATCACCACCGGCAGCGCGGCCGGATCGGCGCGCCACGGCTCGAGCGTGTCCGAGAGCGCACCGAATTCCGGCGCGCGCTCGAGCGCGAGCTCCAATGCATCGCCGCCGAGCTTCGCCGCGACTTCCGCGCGAATGCGGCGCACGGCCAGCGCATCGCGCAGCCAGCCGCGATGCAGCAGCAAGCCCGCATACGATGCGAGCTGTTCGAGCGCCGCGCCGGGCAGCAGCGCAAGCCGCGCGCACGGATTCGCGAGGTCGAAGTCGTGATGTTCGGCCACGCCGTTCGCATCGAGCAGACGGCGCGCAAGCAGCTTGCGACCGGCCGGGCCGAACGCGTCGGGCGAGCGGTAACGCGCGGGCCAGTCGGCCGGCACGCGCGTCACGTGCAGATAACGGTCGGGCCGCAGGTTGAATTCGCAGACGAGCGCATGAAACGCCGCGCGCCGCGCAGCGGGCGGCGCCGCGAGAGATTGCAGCCACGGCAGCGACACGGCATCGGGCGCAACGCCCGGCGGCAGCACATGCGGCTCGTTCATGCGCCGTCGCGCGCGCCGTCCGGCGTGCGCAGGCTGCCGCCCGACTGCGCGGACGCGCCGCCTGCACCGTTGCCGCCGCGCGGTGCGCCGCCGACCAGCCCGGCCAGCCGCGCGCCGAACATCCCGCGCCGCGCGGCCGACAGCGCGATCACCGCGCAGGTCAGCAGGATCAGCGCGAACACCAGCCAGCCGAGCGGCGAGCGCAGCCGCAGGATGTCCGACACCGCGCTGCCGATCCCGTCCACGCGCGCCGTGCGCGCGGCGGCCGGCTGCAGGAACAGCGACACGTTGTCGTACTGCAGCCCTTCGATGCTGTGCGCGACGAGATCCTTCACCATCGGCGCCATCGCGCGCAGGTCCACGCCGGGCCGGTAGCGGATGTACACGGCCGCCGACGACGGCTTGATCTTGTCCGCAAGCGGATCGTTCTCCGGAATCACGACCTGCACGCGCGCGACTACCACGCCCTCGATGTCCTGCAGCGTGCGCGACAGGTCCTGCGACACGCCATACAGGTAGCGCACGCGCTCCTCGGCCGGCGTCGACACGAGCCCCTGCTTCTGGAACAGCTCGCCGAGGCTCGCGTAGCTCGGCTTCGGCAGCCCGTTCGCCTGCAGCACGGTGAGCGCCGACTGCATGTCGCCGTCCGCGACGCTCACCTGCCATGCGTTGCGATCCGACGTGTCGCGCGCGTCGTTGTCCTTCGCCGCGCTGATCCCTGCGTCGCCGAGCACGGCAACCATCTGGTTCGCATCGCGCTCCGACAGGCCGGAGTAAAGCTCCTTCTGGCAGCCCGCCAGCAGCGCGAGCAGTCCCGCGAGCAGCGCACGCGCCGCCCGGCTGCGCCACGCATGCAGGCGCGGCGTCGAATCGATCGTCGTCATCGTTTGTCCGCTTCAGGGCGCGCGGCCGGTTCAGGCGCACGCACCGGCTTTCGCTACTCCTGGGTCTTCAGCACCGTGTGCGTGAAGCCGTTCGCCGCCTGCGCGACCGACAGGCTCAACTGGTATTCCGAAATCGTGGTGGTCGCCGTCCACTGGAAATCCATCGCCTTCACCATCGTCATCAGCGGATCGCTGCGGTTGTCCGCCATCGACGTCAGCATTTCGGTGCGGTGCTTGTCGATGTTCGCGTACCGCGTGTCGAGATCGTTGCCGTAGGTGCGCAACCGCTCGACGAGCGACGAATGGTTCGCCTGCGCGGGTGTCGCGGGCGTCATCTGCACGGCCGGCGCCGCATCGGCCGGCGCGCGCGACATCGCGACGCCCGACGCCGACGGCGACGCCGCGGCCGGCGCGGCACCCGGCTGCATCAACGCATCGAACTGGCGCACCTGCGCCGGATCGGACGCCGTGCCCGCCTGCTGCACGGCACCCGCGAGCGCGGCCGCGCCCGGGGGTGCCGCGCCTACGCCTGTTACCGACATGATCGTGTCCTCCTTGACCGGCAGCGCCGGGAACGGGCCGGCCGCCACGCGCACACGCCCCGCCGGGCGCCCGTCACGGGCGGCCCCGGCATCCGGCGTCGCGCGGCACGGCCGGCGACCGGCGTCATGCGCGGCCGGCGGAACTCAGGTGTTGCGCAACCTGGGCGTTCGCCGTCCCTTCCTGCGCGGTCACTGCGTTGCTGGTTTCGAACGTCGCGGTCGACTGCTGGACCTGGAAGTTGATCTTCGTCAGTTCGAGCTGCGTCTTGGTCAGGTCGTCCGCCTGCTGCTGGACCTGTTGCGTGTTGTTGGCACCAGTCGGGGGGGTACTCATGTTTCGCTCCTTTGCATGTACGTCATTGAACTGCTTCCCTGTTCCGGCGGCGGCCCCATGCCCCACCGGCGACGTGACGCGCCGCATGCGCGCGGCGTGTCGCGTAATGCGCGCACCGCGCGACGCGCGATGCGCAAGTCCTGTCGCGGCGCTAACGCGCCGCCGCCTTCGATGCGCCGGCCGCAGCAACCGCCGGTACCGCCGGCGCATCCGGCAACAACGCCGGTCCGGGCACCGGCTGTGCGACGCCGGCCGCCGCGCCGCTCGCGAGCGGCGGCACGGGCGGCGCCGATGCCCGCTCGGGCGCGCTCGCGGACGGACCGCCGAGCGGCATCGTGATGCGCTGGCCATTGCGTTCGAACACCACTTCGTCGGGGCCGATCGACACCACGGTCGGCCCTTCCTTCAGCCGCGCGCCTTCGAAATAGCGGCTGCCGTCGGCCGTCTCGATGTAGCGCTGGTCCCCGTCGCCCGCGAACACCGTCGTGATCTCCGGAATCCCCGCGACGCCGCCGAGTGTCGTCGCGGTGCGCGGCGCGGCCGCATCGGCGTCGCGCACGTGGTCGACCACCTCGAGCGCCGGACGCGCGTCCTTCATGTAGTTGCGGATACGCGGCTCGATCTGCGCGCGCTCGGCCGCCCCCGTCAATTCGATCCGGCCGCGGCCGAGATAGGTGACCGTCAGCGCCGTGTCGCTGAAATACGTCTGCGCGGTCGCGACGAGATCGCTTACCACGTAGAGGTTGCCGAGCGCCGCGTTGTCGACGCCCGCGACGATCTGCGCGACGCGTTCCCGCGCGGCCGGATCGCTCACGTAACCCGACACGATCACGCCGTCGTCGCGCGGCGCGACGGCGAGCTCCGGATACGCGTGCAGCAGCTGCTGCAGCCGGTGCGTGCGCGCGAGCACCGACTCGTGCTGCCACGGCAGGCGCCCCGACCATGCGACGAAGCCGTAACCGAGCGCGCCGAGCAGCACGCCGATCCACAGCGCGACCACCGCGATCACGAGCCGCCGGCTGCCGAGACGGCGCAGCCCGCCGGTGAGCCAGCCGAGCCACGCGGCCTCGCGCGCGGCGTCCGGCGTGTCGGCCTCGTCGGGCACCGCGACGCTCGCCTGCGCGTGACGCGCGATGCCGAGCTTGATCGAGCCGACCGTCACGACGTCCTGCGGCGTCATCGAGCGGCGGCCCGCGCCGAGCGGCGCGTCGTTGAACAGCACCGGCGCGCCGCCGTCGCCGCCGTGGTTCTGCACCGTCACCGCGAGCGCGCCGACCTGCAGGCATACCTGTTTCGCGCCGATCTCGCGATCGGGCAGGATCACTTCGCAGTCGGCCGCGGTGCCGACCCAGTTCGCGCCGCGCGCGAGCGACATCGTGCGGCCGTACATCGGCCCGCTGAGGAAGCACAGGTTCCACGGCGACGCGAGCGCGGGCGCCCCGGCCGCGGCGCCCGCCGCGCCGCCGGACAATGCGCCGTCGCCGTGCGGGTCAATGATGGTCGTCGACATGGGTGGACGCTCCTGCGGTCGTCGCCACCGGCTGCGCCGCCGAATCCTTCGGCGGCGGCAGCGCGGGCGGGCCGAACTTGGTGCCGGGCAGCGGCGCGGGCGTGAGCGGCACCGCGATGTCGTTGTCCGGCGGGCGATACATCGACGTGCCGTTCGAACCGGCCGGCCCGTCCGCGCCCGGGTTCACCGGCGAGCCGTCCGGCGCGTACATCGACGCGGTCGTCACCACGCGCGGCGTCAGCAGGTAGAACCGCTCCATGTGGTTGCCCGACTTGTCGGTGTACTTGAACAGGTTGCCGATCAGCGGGATGTCCGACAGCCACGGCACGCCGCTCTTGTTCAGCCGCACCTCGTCGTCGTTGAAGCCCGCGATCAGCAGGCTCTTGCCTTCGTCGATCATCGTCTTGGTGACGATGTTGCGCTGCTGGATCACCGGCACGTTCGACACGGCCTGGCCCGGCACGATGTTGCCGTCCTGGATGTCGATCGACATCATCACGCTCTGCGGGTTGCCGGACACGGCGGCCGCATTGCGGATCGCCTCGTCGACGATCATCGGCGTCACCTTGATGCTGGTGCCGGTCGTCACGCTGTACAGCGACGAATCCTGGTAGCCCTGCACCTGCACGTAGAACTGCGTGAGGTTCTCGAGAATGGCCTCGGTGTTGTCGAGCGCGAGCACCTTCGGCTTCGAGCGCAGTTGCGCCTGCCCCTTCTGCGCGAGCGCGTTCACGCGCGTGAGCAGGTAGTTGCGCAGCGAGCCGCCGATCGACGCGGTCAGCGCGATGCCGGTCGGCATGAAGGTGCCGGTCTGCCCCGTCTCCGACGCGCCGACGCCGAACGTCAGCGGCGGATTGCCGGCGCCGTTGTACTGCGTGTTGCCGTTCAGCGGATTCGCGCCGTTGCCGATCTGCACGTCGCCGTGCGTCGTGTGCAGGCGCCAGTCGATCCCGAGACTGTCGAGCGAATCCTCGTTGATGTCGATGATCGTCACGTTGATCTCGACGATGCGCGGCCGCTCGTCGAGCTGGTTGATCAGCGCCTGGTAGCGGTACATGTTCTCCGGCAGGTCGCGCACGATCACCGCGTTGATCGCCGGATCGGCGACGATCTGCGGCAGCGTGTCGCCACCGCCGCCGTTCGAGAACGGCGAGACGCCGCCGGCAGCGCCGTCGGCACCGCCATAGCCGCCCTGGCGCGGGCCGCCGGCAATGTCCGGAAAATCGAGCCGCGGCACCGCGATCGTCAGCCCCGAGCCGAGCTTCACCTGGCGCGCGGCCTGCCCGAGCGGCGTGCTCGACGGCAGTTCGCTCGTGCCGCCGCCCTTGCCGAACAGCCGGCGCAGGATCGTCGCGACGCCCGGCACCGTCACTTCCTTGCCCGAGCGGTTGATCGTGAAGTCGGACGCCCAGCCGTACCGGAGCCGGAACGCGCGGATGTCCGCATGCGCGCCGTTCGCCGACGGATCGCCGACCGAGCCGACCGCCTGCCGCACGAGCTCCACGTAACGACGCGGGCCGGCCACGTACACGCTGTTCGCGCGATCGTTGATCACGAGCGTGTAGCGCTTGTCGGGAATCTGCATCGCCTGCAGCGCGCGGCCGATCTCGCCGGCCGCGTTCGGCGGGATCGGGATCATCTGCGTCTGCGACTGGTCGGCCGGGTCGACGTACAGGAACGAGCCGTCGTAGTACCACGTGAGCCCGTAGGTCGAGCAGATCGTGTCGAGCGTCTGCTGCGGCGTGCCCGAGAAGCGGCCGCTGATCACGCCGTCGACCTTCGGGTCGACCACGGCCGTCACGCCCTGCGACGATGCGAGCTCGCGAATGAAGTCGCCGATCTTCTTGCCGTTCGCGACGATCGTAAACGGCTTGTTGCGCCAGCGCAGGTCCGCCGCGCGCGCCGGCTGCGCGACCGTCACGCACAGCGACGCGGCGAGCAGCGCGGTCGCGCACATGGCGAGCGCGGCCCGTTGCAGGCGGCGCGGTTGAAACCGGATCGGGGCGACGCGTCGACGCATCAAAACACTCCTGTGGAAGAAACGAACATGCGTTCCAGCGCCTGCTGCGCGAAGCGCAGCACCTCGCTGCCGAGCCAGCCCGACAGCAGCACGAGCGCGACCATCACGGCGATCAGCCGCACCGCGATGCCGAGGTTGGCGTCCTGCACCTGCGTGACGGCCTGCAGGATCGCGACGACGAGGCCGGTGACGGTGGCGATCAGCACGATCGGCAGCGACAGCAGCAGCACCAGCATCAGCGCCTGCCGGGTCAGGTCGAGGATCGTCGAGCTCGTCATTGCACGACTCCCGGCGCACGCACGCCGGCGCCCGCGCCGAGCGTGCCGTCGTCGGGCGGGTTCTTCACCCAGCCGACCGTATGCAGCTGCACGTCCTCCTCGACCTCCTGGTACGACAGCACCGCGAGTTCGGGCAGCACCGGCTGCAAAATCGTCTTCACGTAGCGGCGCGCGCCGAGCGCGACCATCACCGCGAGCCGCGCGGCGCCCGGCGGGTTGCCGTGACCGCCTGCGCCTGCCGGCTGCGCCGCCGTCGCGGCCTGCACGATCGCGCGCACCTGTTCGCCGATGTCCTGCTTGATCGCGCTCGACAGCGCGAGGAAATTGCCCTGCTTCGTGCGCATCACCGCGTTCTCGATCCGCTCCTGCAGGTTCTGCTCGAACAGCACGACGCGCAGCTGCCGCGTCGCGCCCGCATGGCGATCGGTGATCATCCGGCGCAGGTCGACGCGCACCAGCTCGACCAGCGCGATCACGTCGTCCGGCTCGTTCGGCGCCCATGTGATCAGGCTTTCGAAAATCACGCGCAGGTTGCGGATCGGCACCTGCTCGGCCAGCAGCCGGCGCAGCACCTCGGTCACGCGCTGCAGCGGCACGAGCCGCGTCAGTTCGCCGACGAGTTCCGGATGCTCGCGGCGCACCAGGTGCACGAGCGCCTGCGTTTCCTGGATGCCGAGCAGCTCGTCCGCATGCTGGCGCACGATCTGCTCGACGTGCGCGGCGAGCGCGCCTTCGCTCGTCAGCCACTTGCCGTCCGGCGCCGCGCCGTCGGGCTTGATCCACAGCGCGGTCGCGAACGGGCCGAAGGCCTCGGCCGGCTGGCGCTCCGCGCGCTCCGGCAGCGGCGCGACGCCGTCCCACAGCAGCCAGCCCGGCTTCAGCGCGCCCTGCGCGGCGAGCACGTCCTGCAGATAGATCCGGTACGTGCCGGGCGCCGCCCCTTCGTCGTCGTTCAGCGTGATGCGTGGAAACACCGTGCCGATGTCCGCGTCGACGCGCGCCTTCGCGCTCGACAGCGCGGTCTGCAGCTGCGCGAGGTTCAGCGTCGTGCGCAGGTCATCCGACAGCGACACCGCGATCAGCGACGTGACGCCTGCCGCATGCGACACCTTCGCGGGCTGGCCGTCGTCGGTCGCGCCGATGCGACCCGCGATGTGAATCAGGTTGAAGCTCGGCGCGGTCGTCTTGCGCTTGAGCTGCGTGAAGGCGAACGCGCCGAGGCCGAGCGCGATCAGCGCGAACGACCATTTCGGAAAACCGGGCACGACGAGGAACCCGGCCAGCACCAGCGCCGCGATCAGCAGCGCGCGCGGATGCGCGCCGAGCTGCTCGCCCAGCTGTTCGCCGAGCTGGCGCTGCCGCGTGTCGCGCGTCGCGACGCGCGTCGTCACGATGCCCGCCGCGATCGACACCAGCAGCGACGGGATCTGCGACGCCATCCCGTCGCCGACCGTCAGGATCGCGTAGCGCTGCAGCGCCTCGCCGATATTCATCCCGTGCATCAGCGTGCCGACCGCGATGCCCGCGACGATGTTGATGAACGCGATCACGAGGCCCGCGATCGCATCGCCCTTCACGAACTTCATCGCGCCGTCCATCGCGCCGTGCATCTGCGATTCCTGTTCGAGCTTCTCGCGGCGCTCGCGCGCTTCGTCGGCGCTGATGATGCCCGCGCGCAGGTCCGCGTCGATGCTCATCTGCTTGCCCGGCATCGCGTCGAGCGAGAAGCGCGCGCCGACTTCGGCGACTCGCTCCGAACCCTTCGCGATCACGATGAACTGCACGACGGCGATCACCAGGAACACCACGCCGCCCACCACGACGTTGTTGCCGACCACGAGCCGGCCGAACGCGTCGATCACGTGGCCCGCGTTCGCGTGCAGCAGGATCAGCTTGCACGACGCGATGTTCAGCGCGAGCCGGAACAGCGTGGTGAACAGCAGCAGCGCGGGAAACGACGAGAAGCTGACCGCCGACGGCACGTAGGTCGACACCGTCAGCAGCACGACGCTCGCGGCGAGGTTCAGCGAGATCATCCCGTCGAGCGCGGCTTGCGGCAGCGGCAGGATGAACAGCGCGACCACCGACACGATGAACGCGGCGAGAAACAGGTCGGCGCGCGGCGATGCCCCGAGACGTCGCCCGGACACGCTGCGGCCGGCGGAAAAGATCCGCTGCCAGTCGCGAGGGAGCGCCTTCGGTTCTGCCATCGTGCCGTCGTCCTGTCGTTGTCGCCGGCGGGCGCGGGCCGTCATGCCCCGCGTAGCGCGGACCGTTGAATGGGACGAGTGTAGCGACGCGCAACCGCGTAAAAAGGGAGGCGCCTCGTAGCGTCGCAGCCGTTTTCCGGTGACGATCGGATCGGACTACGAAACCCGGCGGCGCCTGCGCGCGCGCATCGCCGGAACCGCTTCCATCGCGCGGCTGGCGCCGCGCGGGGAGACAGGGTCAGGACTCCAGACGGCGCGCGGCGAGATACGCGAGCTGCGCGCGGTTCTGCACGTTGAAGAGTTTTTCGAGCGAGCGGATATGGTGACCGACCTTGTGCAGCGACGTGCGCAGCGCGCTCGCGATCTCCTGGTCGGACAGCCCGTGCACGAGCCGGTCGAGCACCTGCTGCTGCTCGTCGCCGAGCGCGAAGCCGCGCATGCGCGCGATGCGCGCCTCGAGAAACGGCAGCGCGACGCGATGCACGGCAAGGCTCACCGACAGCGCGCCGCCGATCACGCGATCGTCGATCCATTCGGTGCCGTGGGCTTCAGACGTCACGTTCACGGCAACGCGCAGGTCGAGCCGCGGCGCCGACAGGCTGAAGATCACGCCGCTGTTCATTGCATGCGCGCGCAGATGGCCGGCCAGCGCGAGCACCTTGCGGTCGCCGCTGCCCTGCGCGGCCGACTCGATCTCGTCGAGCCGCCACGCGACCGGGAAGCCGCTGCTGCGCACCTGCGCGAAACGCGGGTCGCTCTCGTAGAGCATGCCCTCGATATACGGCTGCATGAACGTCGCGGGCGCGAGGTCGCGCAGCAGATGCGCGCACAGGATGCGCCGCCCGATCATCTCGTAGGCGCCGTAGCCGAGCGTGCTGAAACCGATTTGCCGCAATCGCGCATGGCATTGGGAGAAATCGACGGAAGCGAGGTCGGATTTACCGGGCGCGATTTGAATGCCGGTAAAAACGTCGCGCTCGATTGCATGAATTTCTTTCGAATAAGCGGCAGCGGCCGCGATATCGGCTTGCGAGAACCACTCGACGCGTGGCGCGTCGTCAGCATATGTCATGAGGAGCCCACCCTTTCCCAATATGTGAACCTGCCCCGTCACGATTTGGTCTTTTCTTTATGATTTTCTGGTCGACTCTATACCGGTGCGAATATGAACCTTTCGCCCGAATTAGTATTACGGCATATTACGCGCAGACAGGCATTTTTGTACAATGCCCCCGCGTTTCGTCTGGATGACGATCGGCGCATATCATAAAGATGCTCGATCGCATCGTCGCGGGCACCGTGCACGACACGGCTGCCGCTGCGCGATGCGCGTCGATTCCGAGGGATGGCTCATGTCCGATATTGCATTGCAAGAAGAAGCGGTCGCCCCAACCTTGCCCCGTCCGCCGCGGCGGACGGTCGCCTGTGCCGACGCGTCGAGAGCGCGCCCGGTGCAGGTCGTCTGGTGCGACGACGTCAAGCGCGACGACATCGCGCAGCCGCACGCGCCGAAGCTCGGCGTCGCCGATACGCTCGCGCACGCGCAGAGCACCGCCGAACGCAACCGGATCGTCATCAGCCTGCTGCACCTGACGGGCTTCTCGACGTTCGCGTATTTCGCGCTCGAATTCTCGCGGGAGCGTGTCGAAAGTCTCTACCTGCACGAGGCGTTCACGCCGCCCACCTATCGCGGCGACTACGTCCGGCACAACCATCACGACATCGATCCGCGCACGCTCGACGCGCGCGTGTGCAACATGCCGATCGTGTGGGACCTGCAGCAGCTGCGCCGCGAACACCGCGCGCGCGACGGCGGCCCGTGCGTGAGCCCGGCCGCGCTCGACGGTTTCCTGCAGACGATGCAGGACGACGGCATGTGCAGCGGCATCATGTATTCGATGGCCGTGCCCGGCACGCGGCTGCACGCGTTCATGAGCTTCACCGCGCCGCGCCGCACGCGCGAATGGATCACGCCGGCGACGATCGAGCAGGCGCTGTCGATCGGGCTGTCGGTGCACAAGTTCGCGTCGCCGCAACTGATCGCGACGTCGCGCGAACGCGCCGTGAACGGGCTCACGCCGTTCGAGCAGGAACTGCTGCTGGGCATCGCGGAAGGCGCGTCGGACAAGGAGATCGGCCGGCGCCTCGACACCAGCGCGCACAATGTCGACTATCACCTGCGCAAGCTGCGCAAGCGCTTCGGCGTCGCGAACCGGATCCAGCTCACGTACCTGACGTCGAAGCTCGAGCTGATCTGACGCGCGCGCTCTGCCCGCGTAAACGCACATGCCGGCCTCGCGGGCCGGCATGTGCGCACACCAGGAGATGACGCCGAACGGCGTTACTTCAGCAGCGTCATCTGCACGACCTTGACGATCACGAGACCGACCGCGATCACCAGATAGCCGCGCAGCACGGCCATCCAGACGCGCGTCGCGACCGTCATGTTCTGCGGTTCGAGCGTGTCGAGCGGCGGCATGCGCCAGGTGGCGCGCAGCGCGCGATCGATGCCCGGCTCGACGACGCGCTTGTTGCGGCGGATCAGCACCGTCGCGAGATAGCCGGTGATCGCGAGCACGGTGCCGCCGACCAGCACGTCGATGATCGCTTCGCCGCTGATGTCCGGATACATCACCGACGCGGTCAGGATGATCGACAGCAGCACGAGCACCCAGATCACCGCGCCCGTGAAGATGTTGAGCTTCGTCGAGTTGACCCACGGGCCGAGCACCTGGCGATCGTTGCACAGCACGAGCAGGAACACCGTCGCGCTCGGCAGCAGCACGCCCGCGAGCGTCTGCACCGCTTCGGTCAGCAGGCCGAGCGGGCTGCCCGGGATCAGCACGAGCGCGGCAGCGGCAGCGACGATCCCGAAGTAGACGAGATAGAAGCCCTTCGCATCGGACACGCCGCGATGCAGCGAATGACGGATCTTGAACACGTCGCCGATCGCGTACGCGGTCGACAGCGACACCGCCGCCGCGCCGATGATGCACGCGTCGAGCAGCGCGACCGCGAACAGCGTCGCGCTGGTGCGGCCCGCATACTTCTCGAGGCCGGCGATGATGCCGCCCGCGTCGCTGAAGTTGCCCGCTTCCGGATGGCCGCCGAACAGCGCCGCGCTGAAGCCGATCATCGCGACCGCGCCGATCAGCACGAACGCGATGCCGATCCACAGATCGACCTTCTCGTACTTCATGAAGCGCGGCGTGATGCGCCTGTCGATCACGTAGCTCTGCTGGAAGAACAGCTGCCACGGCGCGACCGTCGTGCCGACGATGCCGATCACGAGCAGCATCACGTCGGACAGCTTCGCGTGCGCGGGCCAGTTCGGCACGAAGAAGTCGCGCGACATCTGCGCCACCGGCGGGTGGATCGACACGAGCACCGGCACGAGCAGCAGGCTCAGCACGCACAGCACGATCGCGAACCGCTCGAAGCGCCTGAAGTCGCCGGTACTCACGGCCGCCATCGTCAGCGCGGCCGCCACGCACACGCCCGCGATCTTCGGGAGCCCGAAGAAAGCCAGCACGAACGTGATGCCGATGAACTCGGTGACGATCGTCAGCGCATTGAGCAGGAACAGGTCGATCACGCTGAACGCGCCCCAGAACTTGCCGAAGCGCTCGAAGATCAGGCGCGCATGGCCGACGCCCGTGACCGCGCCGAGGCGCAGCACCATTTCCTGGTTCACGTACAGCACCGGCACGAGCAGCAGCAGCGTCCACAGCAGCGTCGTCCCGTAGTTCTGGCCGGCCTGCGTATAGGTGCCGAAGGCGCCCGCGTCGTTGTCGCCGACCATCACGATGAGGCCGGGGCCGATGATCGCGAGCAGCGTGCGCAGGCGCGCCCACCACGTGCCGCGCGCGGCGGTGTCGTGATGCGCGATGGTGCCGAGCGCGCCGCGGATGTCGCCCAGGTGGGCTTCGTCGAGCACGGCACTGCGTTCGACGGCGATCGGTGGAGAGACGTTGGATGGCGTGGACATGATGAATTCCGTACGGCTGGTTTTTTTCGGTCAAGCGTGTGGTCTTGGAATACGCGCGCGTAACAGGCCCGGGGCCCGCGCGCGCATGCCGAGACGCGCTCGGTGTTTCAGTTCAGCGAAGCAGCGATTTCAACCGGTTGAACAACCGGGAAAACACCCGCGGACGGGCGTCGAGCATCGGCATCGCGTCGTAGTGCGGATGCGATCGCGTGACTTGCGGAAGATTCGACAGCAGAAGGCCGAAGTTCATGGTCTGGCTCCTGGCGGCAACGGCATGCATGCCGGCCGCGTGGTGGGTGCGGGGCCAGTCCGGGGCCTGAACGACGTGTCAGGCTAGTCGGCCGGCATGTCCCTGCGACCCGGGTTCAAAAGGGTCTGTTGGTGCAACGGGCATAAGGGACAACTGTCACTGTCGTTCATGGCGGCTCCTGTGCGGTGTTCCGGAGAACACGGTTGGCCGCCGCCCGGCGCGCGGGCCGCCATTCGGGTGCATGCGAAACGCATGCGCGAACGCGGCCGCGCGCCGGGCGGCGGCGAAACCGGATGGCGCGTGCGCAAACGCATCACGCTAACCGGCGCGAATCAGGGTGCACGAGGGGGTTACTGCGAAATACTGCTGCGCGCACCGTTTGCCTGTGGGACAAACGGCGGCTTCGATGAGGCGCGGACGTCGGTCGCTCAGGCGGAAACTTCGTTCGAAGATCGACTACTGCAGGCGTCCAAGGCGGCGGCCCCAAGAGTGAAGATGGCGGATTCTATGGACCGGCCGAAACGGAAGTCAACCCTTTGGAACAGGCTTGACGGAATATTTTTTCGGGTTCATGCGGACTGAAAGATTCGCGCCCCAAATGACGCGCCGCAACCTTTCAGCGCCGCGGAGCGCATGCGCCGCCGATGCGTGCGAGCAACAGTCGCCGCGCGCCGCCGGCGGGCGGTCGCAGCGGGCATCGACCGGCCCCGGTGGGGCGGCGCACGCGGTGCGAAATGCGCAGCGTCGCCGCCTTTTTTGCTTGCACCGCAGCAAAACTCGCGACTACAATCCGCCCCAATTCATCAAGGGAGTCCCTTCGTGGACGCATGCTCCAGTTGCAGTTCGATGCCGGTCCAGGCCGGCCAAGCCATCGCGAGATAGCAGCCAGGCGCATGTCTTTCGCCGCTAGCTCGCCATCGTCGGGTTAGCGCGCTTCCTCCCGGGCCGGCATCGCCGGATCGTCCGTGTCGCACGCTCCGTTACGTTCCAATCGCCGAGCGCCGGTCGCGTCATGCACCCGTGCTCGATCACGTCGTCCGGCAAGCGCCGGACCGGACGGAGGCACGTCATGTTGTTTCAATCGCTCATGGTCAGACTCAGGCAACTCGCGCGTGTCGTGTCCGACCGCTCGTTCGCTTCGGCCCTTGCACCGCTCGCCCACACGTTCGGCAACTGGCGCGGCAGCGCGCTCGCGCACCTGCCGGCGGCACCGCGCCCGCTCGACTGCGTGCTGGCCGGCGCAATGGCGGCCGCCGTCGCGCTCGTCGCGCTGCTCTGTGCGACCGCATCGCGCCTCGGCTTCACGCACGTATGGCGGATCGGCGGCTGGCTGCCGTAACGGGTCGCGCGCGCAACGCGCAGCATGCCCGCGCGCCGCCGCCCGCACCTGCGCCATCGCTTGACGTTTTCACTGCTTCAGCCAAACCAATCACTCGAATCATGGAGCCCGCATGAAAAATCGCTTCGCATCCGCGCCGCGCACAGCGCGCCTCGACGCGCTCGCCGCGCTGTTGCTGTCGCTCGCGGCCGCGCCTGCGTTCGCGCAATCGTCGTCACCGGCCATCGCGGCCGAACCGGCCGCCGGAGCCAGCGACACTGCCGCCGCCCCCGCACCGGCCGCCGATGCTGCCGCGCCCGCCCCCACCGGTTTCTGGGAACGGTCGAACCTGCTCGGCAACATGGGCGGCCTGCGCGACGTGCTCGGCGATCACGGCGTCACGCTGAACCTGCAGGAAACCAGCGAGTACCTGTACAACGCCGCGGGCGGCACGCAGCGCGGCGGTGCCTATCAGGGCCTCACGCAATTCGGCTTCAACGTCGATACGGAGAAGGCGATCGGCCTGCCGGGCGGCACGTTCAACGTGTCCGGGTTGCAGATCCACGGCACCAACCTCACGCAGCGTTATTTGCAGACGCTGCAGACCGCGACTGGCATCGAGGCGAATTCGACCACGCGGCTGTGGGAACTCTGGTACCAGCAGGCGTTCCTCGCCGGCAAGGCCGACGTGAAGATCGGCCAGCAAAGCGTCGACCAGGAATTCATGGTCAGCCAGTACGCGGCGACGTTCATGAACGCGACGTTCGGTTGGCCCGTGCTGCCGGCGACCGACCTGCCGGCCGGCGGCGCTGCCTATCCGCTGTCGTCGCTCGGCGTGCGGCTGCGCGTGAAGCCGGCCGACGCGTGGACCGCGATGGTCGGCGTGTTCGACGGCAATCCGGCCGGCCGCAGCGACGGCGACGCGCAGGTGCTGAACGCGCACGGCACCAACTTCAACCTGCGCAGCGGCGCGTTCGTGATCGGCGAACTCCAGTACGCGCTGAACGCGCCGCCCGCCGACCCGAAGGCACCGCAACCGGCCGGCCTGCCCGGCACGTACAAGCTCGGCTTCTGGTATCAGTCGCAGCACGCGAACGATCCGCGCGTCGGCACCGACGGGCTGTCGCTCGCGGATCCGGCCAGCAACGGGATCCCCGCCACGCATCGCGGTAACTACGGTTTCTATGCGGTCGCGGATCAGATGGTATGGCGGCCGTCGGCGGACAGCCCGCGCTCGGTCGGCGTGTTCGCGCGCGTGATGGGTGCGCCGGGCGATCGCAACGTCGTCGATTTCGCGGCGAATGCGGGCGTGACGCTCAAGGCGCCGTTCAAGGGCCGCGACGACGATACGGCCGGCATCGCGGTCGGCTACGCGAAGATCGGCTCGCATGCGCGTGCGCTCGACGGCGACACCGGCAGGTTCACGACGCCCGGCTATCCGGTGCGGCGCGCGGAAACGGTGATCGAGGCGACCTACCAGTACCAGGTCGCGCCGTGGTGGCAGGTACAGGCCGACCTGCAGCACTTCTTCCGGCCGGGCGGCGGCATTCCGGACCCGAACGCGGCCGGCGCGCGCATCGGCGACGAAACGGTGGTCGGCGTGCGCACGACGATCACGTTCTGACATCCGCGCATGCGAAACGGGCCGGACTGCCGCGCGCGCGGCGATCCGGCCCGTGCTCGTTCAGGTGCGTGCATGCAATGCACGCGGCCTGTCACTCGCCATACAGCCCGAGCAGCTTCAGCGTGACGCCGTTGGTCCAGCCGAAGCCGTCCTGCAGCGGATATTCGCCACCCCCGCCGCCGCCCGCGCCAGCCCCTTCGACCACGTACTTCTCGACGAGCTTGCCTTCGGTTGCATACACATGCTTCACGTCGGTCAGAAAGCGCGTGCCGATGTCCTTCGCGAGCGCCGGCTCGCCGTAGCGGCGCAGCCCGTCGATCGCGATCCACTGCAGCGGCGCCCAGCCGTTCGGCGCGTCCCATTGCTGGCCCGTGTTCGCGGTCGTCGTCGCGAGGCCGCCCGGCTGCAGCAGCGTCTTGCGCACCTCGCGCGCGGTCGCCTTCGCACGCTCGGGCCACGCGACGCCCGCGAACAGCGGATACAGCGCGGCCGCCGTCACGCCGTCGCGCGGCTTGCGCAACTGCCAGTCGTAGTCGCCGTAATAGCCGCGACGGTTCCACAGATAGTGGTTGATCGCGGCCGCGCGCCGCGCCGCCCGTCCGGAGAAATCCGCGACGCACGCGAAGTCGCGCGTGACCGCGCAGCCTTTCACGATCGTCGTCTCGAGATGGAACATCAGGCTGTTCAGGTCGACCGGCACGATCGCCGTCGTGCGGATCGTCGCGAGCGTCCGGCCGTCGCCGAACCAGCGCGAGCTGTAGTCCCAGCCGCTTTCGGCACCCGCGCGCAGGTCGCGGTACACCTCGTTCGCGGGGCGATCCGGCACGGCCTTCGCGGTCGTCACGTCCTCGAGATACGACTCGTCGCGCGGCGTGTCGCTCGCGTCCCAGTAGCGGTTCAGCACCGCACCGTCCGGCATCGCGACCACGTTGCGCGCGGCCTGCCCGCGCGGCGTCGTCGTTTCGCCCTGCATCCAGTACGCATGCTCCTTGCGCAGCGCCGGCAGGTATTTCTGGTAGACCTTGTCGCCCTCGGCCTGCGCGGCGAGCGTGACCATGTACGCGAAGAACGGCGGCTGCGAGCGGCTCGCGTAGTACGTGCGGTTGCCGTTCGGGATGTGGCCGATCGTGTCGATCAGGTATGCGAAGTTGTCGAGCATGTCGTCGACGAGATCCTCGCGCCCCGACACCTGCAGCCCGAGCATCGTGAAATAGGTATCCCAGTAGTAGCCTTCGCGGAAGCGGCCGCCCGGCACCACATACGGCTTCGGCAGCGCGATCAGCGAACTGTACGGCGGCACCGTCGTGCTGGTGCGCGTGAGCTGCGGCCACAGCCAGTCGATGTGCTGGCGCAGCGTCTGGTTCGCGGGCGGCGTGACCCCGCCTTCCGGCGGCGGCGTGAAGTGCTGGTCGACGAACGCCTTCAGCGAGAAGCCCGGCTGCGACTTCTGTTGCTGATACAACTGTACGATCGTCGCCGGATCGGCGTTGGGCGTCGCGTCGACGAAGGTCTTCTGGTCGGGATAGAGTTGCGCCGTCTGCACCGCGACGAACAGGTCGCCGTAGAGCTGGCTCGGCGGCGGCAGCAGCGTGCCGGAAGCCGGCGCCGTGGCGGGCGCGGCGGACTGGCTGGCCGCCTGCATCGCGGCCTGGTTCGCACTGTCGGCCTGCGCGGCGCAGCCGGCGACCGCGAGGTAAGCGACGGCGAGCACGGCGGCCCAGCGCAGACGCGGCGCGGGCACGGACGGATGCGAGGCAGGATGCGATGCGGTCGATGCGGCGCGACGTGACGTCATGACGTGTCCCCTCCTTTCGATGATGAATGGTTCGGCAGGGGTCTCGTTCGCGCGTGCGCTCGTCTCGATGGCCGTCGATCGATGCGCGTCGTTGTCATCCGCAGATGAGTTCCGACTGTCGCACGAAACGCGCATCGCACGCAAGTTTCGCGGCCGCCTCCGGGGGCGCGCGTCATGTGTCACGTCATGGACCGCACCGGCAGCGCGGTCGTCTCTTCTTCCACGCGCGCTAACAGGAACGACTGTTGCAACATGCGGAACGAGCGTTGTCTCGCGTGACGCAACGACCACATTGTGGGCATAATGGCGTCTTTACCGCGCGCCCTGCCCATGTCGCCCGTCTTTCTAGCACCGCTCATCGTTGCCTGTGCGTTGTTCATGGAAAGCGTCGACGCGAACATCATCGTCACCGCCCTGCCCGCGATGGCGAGGGACTTCGGGCACAATCCCGTCACACTGAACATTGCGATCACGGCCTACGTGGTCGGCCTCGGCGTCTTCATCCCGATCTGCGGATGGCTTGCCGACCGCTTCAGCGCGCGCTCCGTGTTCCGCACCGCGATCGGCATCTTCGTCGCCGGCTCGCTGATGTGCGCGGCCTCCAATTCCCTCGGCGTGCTCACGTTCGCGCGCTTCGTGCAGGGCGTCGGCGGCGCGATGATGGTGCCGGTCGGCCGGATCATCATCTTCCGCGCGGTGCCGCGCTCCGATCTCGTGCGCGCGATGAACTACCTCGCGATTCCCGCGCTGTTCGGGCCGACGGTCGGGCCGCTCGTCGGCGGCTTCATCACGACCTACCTGCACTGGCGGATGATCTTCTTCATCAACGTGCCGATCGGCATCTACGGGATCTACCTCGCGAGCAAGCACATCGCGAACACGCACGAGGCCGATCCCGGCCCGCTCGACTGGTTCGGCTTCCTGCTGTCGGCGAGCGGCGCCGCGCTGCTGCTGATGGGGCTCACGCTGATCGACGGCGCGCTCACGTCGCGCGGCAACGCGCTCCTGATGTGCGCGGCCGGCGCGGCGATGCTCGCGCTCTACGTGCCGTACGCGCGCCGCAAGGCGCGCCCCGTGCTCGACCTCAGTTTCCTGAAGATCCCGACTTACCACGCGAGCGTGGTCGGCGGGTCGCTGTTCCGCATCGGCCTCGGCGCCGTGCCGTTCCTGCTGCCGCTCGCGCTGCAGGAAGGCCTCGGCATGAGCGCGTTCCACTCCGGGCTGATCACCTGCGCATCGGCACTCGGCGGCGCGGTGAGCCGCTCGACGGCCACCCATACGTTGCGCCGCTTCGGCTTTCGCACGGTGCTGATCTACAACGCCGCGTTCGCCGGGCTCGCGATCGCCGCCTACGGCGTGTTCCATCCGGGCATGGCGACCTGGGCGATCTGGATGATCGTGCTGGTCGGCGGGATCTTCCCCGCGCTGCAGTTCACGAGCCTGAATTCGATGATCTACGCGGATATTTCGCAGGCCGATGCAGGCCGCGCGACGAGCCTCGGCAGTGTCGTGCAGCAGATGTCGCTCGGGCTCGGCGTGACGGTCGCCGGCCTCGTGCTGCACCTGTCGCACTGGCTGCAGGGGCATCAGACGATGGTGTGGTCGGATTTCTGGCCCGCGTTCGTCGTGGTCGGGCTGTGTTCGTTCGCATCGATTCCGATCACGCGGCGGCTGCCGCCCGGCGCCGGCGACGAGGTCGCGCGCGGCAAGCGGCAATGAACGGGCTGGCTGGCGGGAAAAGGCTGGCGGCGGAAAAGCGAAACAACAAAAAAATCAGCGGACATCCACACGGGGCCGGTGCACAGCCGCATGGATGTCCGCTCAGGGCTCCGGGTCTCTCGTTGGGGGTTGAGAATCCCGGATCTGCTTCCTGCGTGCCATGGACATATGTGCGTCGGAAGCCGAATCGTTGCGCGCACATTTCGTCGCGCCATGACTGCACTATAGGGAAAGTCGCGCCGCGCATCTGTCAAGCATTGTCAGACGTGTCGCGCGAAAGCGTCGCACACGTGCGCCGCTTTCGCGCTAAAGTGGTGCCCGACCGCCACCTTCAGCCGCCGCTCCGATGCTCACGCTTTCGCCCGCCGCCGCCCGCGCGCTGCATCTCGCCGCGCAGGGCCTGCTGACCCCGCCCCGCCGCAAGGCCACCAAGGCCGACGTGCTCGACACGATCCGCCGAATGGCGCAGTTACAGATCGATACGATTCATGTCGTCGCGCGCAGTCCGTATCTCGTGCTGTTCAGCCGTCTCGGCGACTTCGCCCCGCAGTGGCTCGACGAGCATCTCGCCGAGGCGCGCCTGTTCGAATACTGGTCGCACGAAGCGTGCTTCCTGCCGGTCGAGCAATTCGGGCTGATGCGCTACAAGATGCTCGATCCGTCGGGGATGGGCTGGAAATACGCGGCCGACTGGCACGCGCAGAACCGCGCCGAGATCGAGCGGCTGCTCGCGTGCATACGCGACGAAGGCCCCGTGCGGTCCGCCGATTTCATCCGGGAAGACGGGGTGAAAGGCAACGGATGGTGGGACCGCAAGCCCGAGAAAAAACACCTGGAAGTGCTGTTCACGACCGGCCACCTGATGGTGTCCGAGCGCCGCAATTTCCAGCGCATCTACGACGTGCGCGAGCGCGTGCTGCCCGACTGGGACGATGCGCGCGACCTGCCGCCGCGCGACGCGGTGCTGCCCGCGCTGCTCGACTACACGTGCCGCGCACTCGGGATCGTGCGCGCGGACTGGGTTGCCGATTACTACCGGCTGCCGCGCCGTTCGTACCGCGCGGAACTCGAGCGGCTCGCGGACGCGGGCGAGCTGATCCCGGTGGAGGTCGCCGACTGGAAGGAGCCGGCCTACGTGCATCGCTCGCTCGACGCGCTGCTGCCGGCCGCCGCGGCAGACACGCTGCGCTCGACGGTCACGACGCTGCTGTCGCCGTTCGATCCGGTGGTATGGGACCGGCGGCGCGCCTCGACGCTGTTCGGGTTCGACTACACGATCGAGTGCTATACGCCCGCGCACAAGCGGCGCTACGGCTACTTCTGCCTGCCGGTGCTGCATCGCGGCCGACTGATCGGGCGCGTCGACGCGAAAGCGCATCGCGCGCTCGGCACGTTCGAGTTGAAGACGGTGCATGTCGAGCCGGGCGTGCGGTTCGGCACGGGGCTCGCGGCCGACGTCGCGAAGGCCGTGAAACGGCTGGCGGCGTGGCATGGCACGCCGGAAGTCACGGTCGGGCACGCGCCGACAGCGCTCGCGGACGCACTGCTCGGCGGCTGATCTGCCGCGGCGGCGCGACCGCTCGCCCGCCGCATGCATGCGCGCCGGCACCGTTGCCGTATCGACGCGCCGACGCATCGACCCATCGACCCATCGACCCATCGCGGCGCCGCCGCGCATGCCCACCGCGCGGTGGGCCTCCGCTGCAACCGCTACCGCTTCGCGGCAATCCAGCGGGCAATGCCCGGCCACACGTCCTTCAGCGTGCGCGATCCCATGAACAGCCCGATATGTCCGCCCGGCACGAGTTGGCGCGTCACCTGCGAGGCGGGCGTCCCCACCAGGTCCTGCGCGGCGAACACCTGCTCCTGCGTCGTGATGTCGTCGGCCGCGCCGGCAAGCAGATAAACGGGGCACGTGATCGCCTTCAGGTCGAGCATCCGCCCGAGCGCGACGAACGTGCCCTTCGCGAGCCGGTTCTCCTTGAAGATCTGCACGATCGCCTGCAGATACCAGCGCCCCGGCAGGTCGATCGGACTTTCGTACCAGTTCGCGAATGCTTCGCGCTTGCGCAGGTAGTCCGCATCGTCGAGGTGTTCGTACAGGTCGACGTGCTCGGCGAGATAGTGCTGGTCGGGATGCATGTTCTTCCAGCCGCGCAGCATGAAGCGCCCGCGCATCAGGCCGCCGCCCATCGTCACCAGTTCCTCGTAGAACGACGTCGGATAGGTGTGCGCCATCTGCTTGATCGGACCGTCGCCCGCATCCGTGTCGATCGGCGCGCCCGCGAGCACGAGGCTCGCGACCTTGTGCGGAAAGCGCGCCGCATACATCGCGGACATCCACCCGCCCTGGCACAGACCGACGAGATTCACGCGCCCGCCGAGTTCGTCGACGCAGACGTTCAGCTCGGCCAGGTACTGGTCGATCTCGAGGTCCCGCATGTCTTCGGTCGCCGAGCGCCAGTCGGTCAGGTACACGCGCGTCACGCCGTGCTCGCGCAGCGTCTGCATCAGGCTCTGCCCCGGCTGATAGTCGGCGATCATCGCCCGGTGTCCCGCATACGGCGCTTCGACGATCGTCGGCAGCCCGTGCGCCGGCGCGACCGAATAATCGCGGAACGTCATCGTGCGCAGTTCCAGCAGCGCGCGGTTCGGCGACGCCAGCGCCGGATGCGGTTCGCAATGCAGTTTCTCCTCTTCCGCGACGAAACGCAGGTTGCGCGCGGTGAGTGCCGAGCCGAGCCGGACCATCGCGGCGGCGGCGGCCATCGGCCAGAAGATCGGCAACGCCGGCGCGCTGGCGGACGTCGCGGAAGGCGGGACGGTATCGGTATCGCTCGAATTCACTGAATTCATCGAATTCCTGGCTACTGGGAACATGAAGGGAAAAAGCCGTACGCGGGCTGCGCGACGATCGTCCGCGCTACACCCGCGGCGAATCGCACGTCACGCGCGCGGCCGTGTCGTATGCATGACGTTTGCGCCCTTCGATGCGTCCGCAACGATCTTCCGATGCGGACGGCAATCGGTCATCGAACGCCCGGTGCGACGATCGGCGAAACCATTCTGGTCCGTAACCGGAAGCGATCGCTTGATCGTCGTCAATCGTTTCAGGTGAAATCCCGATAGCATGAAATCGCGCGATGACAGTTCGATGGCCGCGGCGCGATATCCGCCGACCTCGCTGCCGGCCTCGCGGCCGACATCGCGTCGCCACAGCGCACCGGCGACACCGGGCGACCTGCCTCCCCGCCTCACATGCACATCCGCGAAATCCGCTCGAAGATCAGCAGTACCTCGTCCACGCGCAAGATCACGAAGGCGATGGAAATGATGGCCCGCACCAAGATGGCGGTCGCGCAGCGGCGGGCGCGCGATTTCCGGCCCTATGCGGCGCGCATCCGGGAGATGGCCGAGCGCGTGCTGCGCGACCGGTCCGGCCACGTCTCCGCGCTGATGGCGAGACGCACGCCCGTGCGCCGCGTCGGCCTGATCGTCGTCAGCACCGATCGCGGGCTGTGCGGCCCGCTCAATACGCGGCTGCTGGTCGAATGCGTGGATGCGCTCGAACGCTGGAACCGCGCCGGCGTCGCGTGCGAACTCAGCGTGATCGGCGCACGCGGCATTGCGCCGCTGATGCGCCATGGCGCGACCATCACCGCCCGCGCGAGCGGCCTCGCCGCCGCGCCGCACTTCGAGCAGCTGCTCGGCGCGCTGCTCGTGCCGCTCACCGCATTCGTCAACGGCGAACTGGACGAACTGCACATCGCGTACAACCGGTTGACGAGCCCGCTCGCGTATTCGCCGCGCATCGACGCGGTGCTGCCGCTCACCGGCCTCGACACCGGCACGCCGCCCGGCGACACCGCGACATCCGACTATCTGTACGAGCCCGCGCCGAAACCGGCCGTGGATACCTTGCTGCTGCGCTACGTCGAGGCGACGCTCTACCAGGCCGTCGTCGAGAATTACGCATGCGAGCAGTGCGCGCGGATGTTCAGCATGCAGACCGCGACGGAGAACGCCGATCGCGTGCTGCGCAAGCTGCGGCACCTGTATCAGAAGACGCGCCAGGCGCAGATCACCACCGAGCTGTGCGAGATCGTCGCCGGCGCGGCGGCGGTCTGAAGGAGGCACGCATGCCGACGTCGATGAAGCTCGACATCCTCAGCGTGGAAGACGTGCTGTATTCGGGCGACGCACATTTCGTCGTCGTGCCCGGGGAAAGCGGCGAGCTGGGCATCTACCCGCATCACGCGCCGCTGCTCACGCGGCTGCGGCCCGGCGTCGTGACGCTCGTTGCCGCACCGGGCGGCGAGCACCGCCGGCTGCTCGTCGCGGGTGGCCTGCTGGAAGTCAGCCGCGACGGCGTGACGCTGATTGCCGACCACGCACTGCGCACGCCCGAACTCGACGACCTGCGCGCACGCGAAGCACGGCATGCGGCGGACGAGTGGCGCCGGCGCTTCGCGCACGACAACCGGCGCGCCTTCGATTTCGCATCGGCGCGTGCGGAGTTGATGGACGAAATCCGGCGCTTCTTCGCGCTGGCGATGCACCGGGAGTCCGCGCCGCGCGACACGCCGGGCGCCGCCGGCTAGGCCGGGCGCCGGCACCGCTCGTCGTGCGATCGGCGGGCGTGCTCAGTTCAGTCGCGCAGCTTGCGAAAACGCGGCGTGCCGTCCGGCAGGTTCTCGTTGAACATCGCTTCCGGCCGCACCCACAAGCCGCGCGCATGCGGCCACAGATGCTCGTACACGACCACCGACTCCTCGGTTTCGGAATGACGGGCGACGCCGATGTAGCGATACAGCCCGCCCTTGTAGTGACGATGCGTGGCGAGCTGTTCGGCTTCCTGTTCGGTCATGATCTGCTTCCCTTCGGCAAAAACGAAAGCGCGTATTGTATGCGCTCGCCGCGCGTCAGCGTTTCGCGTAGATATCGGGGCGGCGGATTTCCATCAGCCGTTCGGGATTCGCGGACGGCCCGAAACCGACCGGCCGGTACAGTTCGTGCGCGTCGGTCGTCACGAGCATGATGCGGCGCAGGCCCTGCACCATCGGCTGCGCAAATACGTGGTCGATCAGCGCGCGGCCATAGCCGTTGCCGCGCTCGGCCGGCAAGACGAATACGTCGCACAGGTAGGCGAACGTCGCGTGGTCGGTCACGAGCCGCGCGAATCCGACGAGCCGGTCGCCCACATACGCGCCGAAGCACAGCGAGCCGTCGATCGCGCGCTCGACGACATCGCGCGGAATGCCCTGCGACCAGTACGCATCGCGATGCAGGAAATCGAAGATCGCGTCGATGTCGAGCTCGCGCTTGTCGGTGGAAAATCTCAGCGGGGCGGGGGTGGCTGCGGGCACGTCGGCTCTCCGGTCGGCTGGGGGAGCAGCAACGATAGCGCGGTGCGGGGTGGGCGACAAGCGATGCCGCCTCGACATGTACAACATTCCGTACAATGGACGCCCATGCCATACTTGTACAGTTCAAAGTACAAGTATGGCGAATCATGCGCACGATTCACTTTTCGGATGCCCGCAGCAATCTGAAGACGGTCATCGACCAGGTCGTCGACGACGCGGACGTGACGCTCATCACGCGTCGCGATGCGCCGAACGCGGTCATCATGTCGCAGGAATACTATGACAGCCTGATGGAGACGGTTCATCTGCTCCGCTCACCGGCCAACGTTGCCCACCTCGAACGCTCGATCGCGCAACTGCGCAAGGGCAAGACGAAAGAGCACAAGCTGGCGGGGGACGATGAATGAGCGTACGCCGCGTGCTCTTTACTTCCGACGCGTGGGACGACTGCGTTTATTGGCAAGGGCAAGACCGCAAGACGCTCAAGCGCATCAACCAGCTCATTCGCGAAGCCCAACGGACACCGTTTGAAGGCATCGGCAAACCCGAACCGCTGAAGGCCAATCTGTCCGGGTTCTGGTCCCGCCGCATCGACGATACGAACCGCCTCGTCTACGAAGCGGACGATCTTCAAATCAGCATCGTGTCCTGCCGCTACCACTACGCGTAGCACCAATCCCGCCGCCGTCCCCGCCTCTTCAAGGCGCCGGCAACGCCCGATCGGCCTTGCACCGCTTCAGCGGCAGCGGCCGGGCCGCCACGATCCGCGTCACCTCGCGGGTGCGCGGGTCGATTTCCAGGTCGAGGCACGCGCAGCCGTAACCGTGCATCCCCGCATTGGTGACGACCCAGCCGCGTGTCGACATGTCCGGCATCTCGTCGAGGCCCGGCACCGGCGGGCTGCCCTGGGTCGACAGCGTCCAGCTGTTGTCCTTGTCGACGAGCCACCAGTTGGCCGGCGTCGGATTCTCGAGCCATCCGCAGCGCTTCTCCGCGGCGGCGGCCGCGGGCGTCGCGGACGTCAGCGCGACGAACACACCGAGCATCCACATCGCAGAACGGGCACGGGCGATTTTCATTTCAGGGAAGTCCGGACGAAGGAAACGGGGGGAAACGATAGCGTCGACAGCATACCGGGCTTTCATGCCCGTTATGTCATGCACCGCGTTTCGCGGGCGGCATTCCGTCCGATGCAAGGAAGCTGCCCGACCATCCCGCTTCGCCGCGGACCCAACCGCTCGCGCGGGCCACGCGGCTCGATTCGGTGATATCGTCACCGGCTCGATCAACTCGCGGCATCGCTTCATGCCTTATCGACTCATCGCGTTCGACTTCGACGGCACCCTCGCCGATTCGCTCGACTGCTTTCTCGCGGCGCTCACGGAGGCATCGCGCCTGCACGGCTTTCGCGACGCGACGCCCGAGCTGCGCCCCGCGCTGCGCGGCATGTCGGCGCGCGAGATCATCCGCGCGCTCGAGGTGCCGATGTGGAAAGTGCCGCGTGTGACGCTCGACATGCGCCGGCTGATGCGGCCGCGCATCGCGCACGTAAAGCTGTTCCCCGGCGTCGACGCGACCTTCGACGCGCTCGCCGCACGCGGCATCCGCATCGCGATCGCGACGTCGAACACCGAGGACATCGTGCGCGACCGGCTCGGCCCGCACGCGAGCCGTTGCGTCGACACGTTCGCGTGCGGCATTCCGCTGTTCGGCAAGGCGCGCCGGCTGCGCGCGCTCGTGCGCGAAGCGGGCATGCAGCCCGACGACGTGCTGTATGTCGGCGACGAGATCCGCGATGCCGAAGCGGCGCGCCGCGCGCGTATCGCATTCCAAGGTGTCGCATGGGGTTACACGGCGCCCGACGCGCTGCAGGCGCATTGCGCGACGCCGTTGCTGCCGCGTCTCGACGCATTGCTCGATCGCGTGTGAGGACGCCGTACGAATCGCGCGCTCGATTCGACGAATCGCGAAACAACCCGCCCGCGAAACGATGAAACGTCGATGACATGCGCGCGCATTGCAGCGATCGAATGCACGCTGCGCACGCAAAAATTGCCGCCACGATGCACGTAACAGGTACGCCCTACCTGGCCGCGCGCGCATCCATCGTTTCGTCTTACCAACCGTTACACAAACCACAGCGCGGTTGCACCTGCTACCTGAGCGCTCTCCTAGAATCAGTCGGGCCGGGAAACACTTCGAACGCCGCCGCGGCAGAGCGGCGATCGAGCCCGGCCCGGGCGCGCCCGGTCTCTCGCACAGCTGCGGATCACGCGATCCGTCCGTTAATCAGAGCCCCGATCGTAAGGAGGTCCCATGAACCGCTTCCCCCAAGTCTCGCGCCTTGCATTGTCTGCCGCTGGCCTGCTTCTCGTCGCCGTGACGGCGACCGCGCAAACCGCGCAACCGGCGCCGTCCGCACCGGCCGCCGCCACGCAGACGCGCATCCACGAAGCCGACCAGGCCTTCATCAACGACGGCACGAAAACCGTGTCGACCCAGCACGACGCCGCACGCATCGCCGATTCGCGCACGTCGGACAGCCAGGTGAAGGCGTTCGCGCAACGCGTGTCGACCGACGATGAGAAGATCATCCAGGCGATGCGCGCGGCCAGCCCGCGCGGCGTCGACGTGCCGGCCAACGATCCCGACACGGCCGTGCTGGACAGCATCAAGACCCTGCGCGGCGCGGAATTCGACAAGGCGTATATCGAGCAGGTCGCGCTCGCCGGCCAGCAGAAGACGATCTCGGCATTCCAGGCCGAAATCGCGTCGGGCCGCGACACGAAGCTGAAGGAAGTCGCGCGCCAGGCGCTGCCGATCCTGCAGGCGCACTACGCGGCCGCGCAGAAGCTCGCGCAGCGTCATCACCTCGCATCGGCGCAGTAACGCGCTGCCCGCCGCGCACCGCGCGCGGCACGCCGCTTCCCCCCTCGTCGCGTCGCCGCCTCCTTTGCGGCGGCGCGACGCACGCGGCACCCGCCTCGCGTCAGGTCGCGAGCTTCGCCCGCAACCGCTCGCTCACCTCCGGCCATTCGTCGTCGATGATGCTGAAGCGCACCGAATTGCGCTTGCGGCCATCGGGCATGATCCGCTCGTGACGCACGATCCCTTCCTGCTTCGCACCGAGCCGCAGAATCGCCGCGCGTGACTTCTCGTTCAGCTCGTCGGTCGTGAACTGCACGCGCACACAGTGCAGCGTGTCGAACGCATACGCGAGCAGCAGCCATTTCGCTTCGGTATTCGCGCGCGTGCGCTGCGCCGATGCGCTCAGCCACGTATGACCGATCTCGAGCTTGCGGTTCTTGCGGTCGATCTTCCAGAAACGCGTGCTGCCGATCACGCGGCCCGACGCACGCTCGACGATCACGAACGGCATCACGGTGCCGGCCGCGCGGCCTTGCAGCGCCGTGTCGAGATAGGCGTCGACCGTCTCCTCGCCCGGCACGACCGTGACCTTCAGGTTCCACAGCTCGCCGTCCGCCGCCGCATCGAGCAAAGCCTGCCGGTCGGATGCTTCGAGCGGCCGCAGCGCGATGCGCTCGCCGGTGAGCGTCGGTTGTCCGGGGGAAGATGAAGCGTCGGTCATGACGGGTTCCGTTTCCGTGAAGATGACGAAGAGAAGCAGGCTGCGCGCAGCGAAACGCCCATCATACGGCCGTCGTCAGCCGGGCAGCGCGGCGAGCCGCTCGCGAATCGCCTGCGCTTCGCCACGCAGCGCTTCGGCGAATGCGTCGACGAGCAGGCTCTTCGGCCGGTGCTCGGGCACGATCACGCTGACGCGGTAGGGAAACGAGCGCGTGAGCGGCCGCACGTGCAGGTCGCGCCCGACGAAATCGAGCGCGGTCAGCGGATTGACGATCGCGGCGCCCAGCCCCTGCCGCACGAACGCGCACACCGACACGGCCGACGGCGTCTCGACCACCGAACGCGGCGCGACACCGAGCTGCGCGAACGCCTCGTCGATCAGGATCCGGTACGGGTCGTTCAGCGACAGGCTCACGAACGGGCGATCGGCGAGATCCGCGAGATCGATCGCGCGCTGCGCGAGCAGCGGATGGCCGTCCGGCAGCACGCACACCTCGTCGACTTCGAGCAGCGGCGTGAGCACGGTGCCGGCCGGCGCGACGTCGTGCTCGGTCAGCCCGACATCGTAGCGCTGCGCGGTCAGCCACTCTTCGAGCACCGGCGACTCCTGCGTCGCGACCGACACGCTGACGCCCGCATGCGCGTCGTGAAAGCGCCGGCATGCGCCGGGCAGGATCGCGTGCGAAAACGCCGGCAGCGCGATCACCGACAATTGACCGTCGCGAAACTCGCGCAGCCGCGCGGCCGTCGCCGCGACGCGCTCGAGCCCCACATACGCGAGCCGCACGTCGTCGAACAGCGTGAGCGCGGCCATCGTCGGCCGCAGCCGGCCATGCGAGCGCTCGAACAGCGCGAAGCCGACCACCTGCTCCATCCGCGCGAGCTCGCGGCTGATCGTGGGCTGCGACGTATAGAGCATCTCGGCCGCGCGCGTCGTGCTGCCGGTGACCATCAGCGCGCGGAAGACCTCGATGTGCCGGTGTGTGAGCATGGCCGCCTATATCAAAAATGAATCGAATGTCGACAAACATGCATTTTACTGTATAGACATTCAGGCGCATCATTCAAGCTGTCCGTTCATTCGATCCGATTCATCCGCCATGTCCCTCGATTCCCGCCAGCTCGCGACGCTCGCGCAGCAATACGGCACCCCGCTGTGGGTGTACGACGCCGACGTCATCCGCGACCGCATCGCCCAACTGCGCCAGTTCGACGTGATCCGCTATGCGCAGAAGGCGAACTCGAACCTGCATATCCTGAAGCTGATGCGCGAGGAAGGCGCGTGCGTCGACGCCGTGTCGCTCGGCGAGATCGAACGCAGCCTCGCGGCCGGGTTCAGTCCGGCGGGCGAGCCGGAAGGCGTCGTGTTCACGGCCGACCTGATCGACCGTCCGACGCTCGCGGCCGTGCTGAAGCACGGCGTGACCGTGAACGCCGGCTCGCTCGACATGCTCGCGCGCGTCGGCGAGCATGCTCCCGGCCATCGCGTGTGGCTGCGCGTGAATCCCGGCTTCGGCCACGGCCACAGCAACAAGACCAACACCGGTGGCCCGCAGAGCAAGCACGGGATCTGGATCGACGACGTGCCGCGCGCGATCGAGATCGTGCGCCAGTACGGGCTCAAGCTGGTCGGCATCCACATGCATATCGGCTCGGGCGTCGACTACGGCCACCTGTCGCAGGTGTGCGATGCGATGGTCGACCTCGTCACGTCGCTCGGCCACGACATCGAAGCGATCTCCGCCGGCGGCGGGCTGTCGATTCCGTATCGCGACGGCGAGCCGCGCGTCGACGTCGGTCACTACTTCAGCCAGTGGGATGCCGCGCGCAAGCGGATCGAACGGCATCTCGGCCACGCGGTGCGCATCGAGATCGAACCGGGCCGCTTCCTCGTTGCCGAGGCCGGCACGCTCGTCACCGAAGTACAGGCCGTGAACCGCCGTCCGAAGCACGACTTCGTGCTGATCGACGCGGGCTTCAACGACCTGATGCGTCCGTCGATGTACGGCAGCTACCACGCGGTGTCCGTCCACACGCAGGACGGCGCGCTGCCGGCCGGCCGGCCGCTCGTCGACATCGCGATCGCGGGGCCGCTGTGCGAGTCCGGCGACGTGTTCACGCAGGACGCGGGCGGCGTGGTCACGCACCGCAAGCTCGCGCAGCCGCAGATCGGTGACCTGCTGTTCCTGCACGATGCGGGCGCCTACGGCGCGTCGATGTCCTCGAACTACAACAGCCGGCCGCTCGCGCCGGAGGTGCTCGTCGATCGCGGCACGCCGCGGCTGATCCGCCGCCGGCAGACGATCGACGAACTGCTCGCGCTCGAAACGTTCGAGTAACACGCGTTCGGCGGCAGTCACGCCAACGGCCAGGTTTGCCGCTACCGGCAAATCTGGCCGTTGTGCTTTTCGGCGCGCGGCGCTCATGCCGCCCGGCAACACATGAAGCACGCCGCCGAAGTCGCCGATCTTCCACACGCGGTCGCCTCGCCCCTTCGCACCTTCGAACCTTCTCCCCTTCGCCACCTGCGCCGACCGACTCCGACACCCGCTTCCCGGGTGTTCGGTCACACCCCGGCCAATGACTTCTGCCGCATTGTTCGCCCGCCGCGCACCACGCACAGTGGCCGCACGGCAGCGCATTCGCTTCGACCCGCGCGCCGTCTCGACGGCCGAGCAACGCCGGGTTATCTGCAGGAGCGAACATCGTGCAACTTCGACTCACCACCGGCCGTGACTACCAGGACGACCTCACGGCGCTGCGCGACGCGATCCGCCAGAACGGCACGCGCGCGACGCGGCAAGCCGTCGACGTCGTGATCGGCGACGACACCGGCGCGCCGCGCGTGTCGCTGTTGTTGAACCTCGCGT
The DNA here is from genome assembly GCF_003853755.1 of Burkholderia sp. Bp8984. Classification (NCBI taxonomy): domain Bacteria; kingdom Pseudomonadati; phylum Pseudomonadota; class Betaproteobacteria; order Burkholderiales; family Burkholderiaceae; genus Burkholderia; species Burkholderia sp. Bp8984. Next base: position 12,123 of record NZ_QTQN01000022.1, on the reverse strand, counting down.
GGCAAGCCGCGAAGAACGGCCCCGCCGTCGACGCGTCGCTGTACACGCTCGGCTTCGTCAGCCAGGGCGGCACCTTCGTATTCGACATCCGGCCGTTTCCGGGCGGCACGCCGGCCGGCGCGGCAGCGCTCGGCGGCGACGGTTCGTACGGCTGGCTCGGCTACGCGACCGATCCATTGCCGACGATCAATCCGAGCAACCTCCATCAGGCCGTGTGGACGCTGTCGAAACTCAAGCCGGCGGACGCATCGAAGCCCGCACCGTTCAAGCCCGATCTCACACGGCTCGTGATCGCGTTGTCCGAGGCGCTGCGCTTCGCGCGCACCGAGCATGCGATCGCCGGCCTGCTCGACGGCACGCTCGCGACCTACGCGCCGAACGACGATCGCACGGCCTGCTTCAACAACTGGGCGGCGAAGGGTTTCCCGCTCGGCGAGCCGGCCTGATGCCGGCGAAGGAGCCACTCATGTCTGGACTCGACTTCAACGCGTCGCTGCGCTGGGAAACGTTCGTACTGGGCCTGATCGCGAATGCCGGCGATACGCCACGCGCGGGCAAGCAGCAGACCGGCTGCGCACTGCCGATGTACGTGATTCCGTTCGCGCGGCTCGACGCGCCGCCCGAGTTGCGGGCGCTGATGTCCGAAATCGCCACGTCTGCGCGCGTCGTCGATCGCGGCACGCCCGGGCGCCACATCGGCGGCGACGTGCTCGGCGCGATGCGGCAGATCCACCAGAACGTGCCGCGCTACCTGCCGACCCTCATCTACGGCACGGCGACGGACCCCTTCGCCGGGCTCACCGAGCGCGCGAAGCTGTACGAACGCTATGCGGCCACGTTCAAGGCGAATTCGAACGGTCGCGGCGGCGGCGCGCAAACGACCGGCTACGTCGAATACACGGCCGGCACGAATGCGCTGTTCCGCGGCGGCAATCGCGCACGCATCGCGTTCGACTACGTGTTCGGCCGCCTGTACTTCTCACCGATCCACTACGAAGCCTGGGTGCCCGGCACGCTCGATCCGGGGCCCGGACAGACCGTCGCCAAGGTCATCGACGGGCCGTACGCGAACCCGTGGTTCTGGATCACCGACATCACGTCCGTTTGAAGCCGCGGCGGTGCGGCCTGAAGCGCCGCGCCGCCACCATCAAGGAAGAGGAAGCCATCATGAAACAGCCAGTCCGAATCGTTTCCGTGCGCTATTCATGCGACTGCAAACCCCTGCGTGCGCCCGACGAAGCGCTCGATGCGTATGCAGCGCGCGTGCAGGGGATCTTGTTCAATCACCTGAACGGTGCGCTGTCGAGCGCGTTCGAAGCCGTGCGGCGCGACGCGAAAGACGACGATGCACGCCGCGTCACGTTCGTCACCGCGCCCGAGTTCTACTGGAACGTGCCCTGGGACGCGCTGAACGACGTCGACGAACTCCATGCGATCGTCGACTTGCAGCTCGATCCCGTGCGGCGCGCGATCGGCGCGGTCGCCGATCGCTTTCCGGTGGATCAGTACGGGCCGATCGTGTTCCTGCCCGGTACCGTCGCGATGCTCGTCAAGCACGAGACGGCGGCCGACGTGCCCGATGACGGCGCGTTCGTCGGGCCGTACGTGTCGCTGAATTTCACGTTCGCGACGACCAATTTCCTGCCGCCGCTCGCGCGCGGCGAAGGGGGCGATGGTGACGGCGACGACGACGGAACGCGCCGCGCGGCGATCTGGCCGAAGCGGCATACGTCGTGGATCGACTACGGCGACTCGGTCGATGCGCTCGAGACGCCGCTCGCCCACACGTTCCAGCTCGGCGACGGCACGCTGGTCGAGGTGCTGAAGACGAGCGACGTGTCGCCGCAAAGCGCGACGGCCGACGCGCCGCCGTCGTCGCCGTATCAGGGCCCGCGCCTGTCGGACAGCTTCGACAATCGGCTCGGCGAAGCGCCGCCGTTCGGCATCGACATCTGCCTCGACTTCCTCGAATGGCGCGAGTATCCCGGCAACGACGTCAAGCCGCCGCATCTCGACGACGGCGCGCTCGTGCTCGACTTCGTGCTGTCGTACGGCGTGAATCCGACCGATGACGCGTTCGACGTGCCCGACTCGCTGCAATACATCGCGCACAACGACGGCCGCCGCCACAAGGAAGTCGTCGTGTTCGCGGTCGACCGCACGCAGACGCACTGGCAGCGGGTCGCCGAAGCGCCGTGCGTGCGCCACCTGTCGAGCGCGGAACGCGAACGCGTCGCAATCCACGCGTTCGACGTGGACGTGCCGGACGCGGACGGCGCACCGTGACATGGGCGCCCCCCGCTTCGGGCGCTGGCGCGCGCGGCCGGCGCTGCCGGAGCCGCCACGCGCGCCGGACGATCTCGCCGCGCAGCTGTGCGACGAATGCGAGGCGATGGCGCGTTATGCGCTCCATCACGGGCTGCCGATCGAGCCCGAACTCGTCGCGCGGCTCGCGGCGCTGATCGCGGCCGCCGCTTCGTCCAACCCGGCGGCCAACCCGGCGCCGGGCGCGTCGACCACCACGCCGCTGGCGCCCGCGCAGCAGCACGCGCTCGCGGCGATCCACCGCAAGCTCGCGACGCTCGTCGCGCCCGCGACGCCACAGGCCGTCACGCTGCTCGACATGCACCGGCGCCAGGCGCACCCGTTCGCGTGGCTCGGCCCGGTGCCGCTGATCCGGCTGCTGACCGGGTCGGCGCTCGGTTTCCTGCTCGCGGTCGTGCTGACGAGCCTGTCGCCGCATGTGTCGGGCGAGAACATCGAGCGCGGCTTCCTGCAATCCAACGGCGTGCAGCTGCTGTGGAACACCACCTTCCTGCTGTGCTGCGCGGGGCTCGGCGCGTCGTTCGCGACGCTGTTCCAGGCGCACCACTACGTCGCCGCCTCGACCTACGATCCGAAATACGACGCATCGTATGGCGCGCGGCTGATTCTCGGCGTGATCGCCGGCCTGATCATCGTCCAGATGCTGCCGGCCCAGCTGTTCGCGCAGGGCAGCATGCACAACTTCGGGCGGCCGGCGCTCGCGATGCTCGGCGGCTTCTCGGCGACGGCCGTGCATCGCGTGCTGCAAAGGCTCGTCGAGACGCTCGAGACGCTGGTGCAGGGCGACCGCTCGACCGACGTCGGCGCGGCGCTCGCCGCGAATCGCGCGCGCGCCGCCAGCGAACGCGCGCAGTGGCAGGGCGAACTGGCGGCCAACCTGCTCGATCTGCAGCAGTCGCTCGACGGCGCGGCATCCGCCGAGGCCGTCCGCGCGCGCCTCGCCGAATTCACGCGCGCGATGCTCGCGGCCCACCCCGCGCCGTCGGCCGCGGACGATCCGCTTCCGCCCGACGCGCCCCGGCAGTAGCGCGACGCGGCGCGGGCGCACCGTTGCCGCCGCAGCGCGAAACCCGCCTTCGCCCGCGGCACGCTCGCGTGCCGGCCCGATCGGTGCGCCCGTCTCACGCATCAACCGGGCGAATGGCACGCCGGCGCGAACGTGAAACCGGCCGGCTCGGACGGCACGTGGCGCGCGAGCCACAACGCCGCCTCCGTCCGGTTGCTCACGCCGATCTGGCGGAACAACGCGTACAGATGGTTCTTGATCGTGCCCTCCGCGACATTCAGTACACGGCAGATCTGCTTGTTCGACTTTCCTTCGGCCAGCAGCCGCAGCACCTCGCGCTGGCGCGGCGTGAGGCGCTCGAATGCGCGATCGTCGCCGGCCGGCACGCCGCCCGGGGGCGCCTGCGTCGCGCCGCCGTCGTTCGGCGGCACGTAGATCGCGCCGGCCGCGACGCGGCCGAGCGCATCCGCGAATTCGTCCGCGCTCGCGTGCCGGTCGATGATGCCGGCCGCCCCCGCCAGCAGCGCATCGGCAATCGTGCGGCGGCACACGGCGGCCACCACACACAGCCACGGCGCGCCGGCGAACGTCTCGTTCAGTACGCTCGGCCAGCTCGGCCGCGCGGCGTGCTCGCCGCATTCGATCGTGATCGCCTCGACCGTCCCGGGCAGCAACGCGTCGCGCAAGCGCAAGACGTCCTCGGGACGGCGGGCCGACCACACATGCCAGTCGACATCGCGTTTACACAGTACGTCCGCCACGCCCGCGACGAATAACGGCGGGCTATCGATCATCAGAACGTTCATTGCGCGGTTTCCTCGAAATCGGGATGCTCGGTTTAGGATTTTTTGCTTCCCTACCCGGCGTTTTTTTTACCGCTGTTTTACGCACCGCGCACTAGGCCCGTCGCTCCGTGACGAATGGCCTAATTCGTCCACGCCGCGCCCCGCCGCGCGTATCGATGCCCGCCGCGGGCCGGCCCGGGCCGCCGGACGTGACGGACGTCATATTTGGTAAACGTCTTCAATTTCCTAATGTGAATAACGACAGCGAATTTCCGTTGTCTTCAACACGAAGAGGAGTTTATTCATGGACGCGAATTTCATTGGCTCGGTGATTAACGCTTTACCCATGGACCAAATGATCGCCGGCCCGTTAAAGGCGATGATCAGCGCGCAGACGCAGGCCGCAAAGAGCTACGCGGATTTCCTGATGCAGGTCTGCATCCAGGGAGGCAAGGCCGTGGCCGTCCAGTTCGACTACGACGAGACGCTGGTGGACGAAAGCGGCGTGTCGAAAGGCGTCGTGCAGAAGACGATGCGCATCCCGCTGCTCGCGGCGATCGTCCATCCGATCATCGCGATCGAGGAAGGCACGATCGACTTCGAGATGGAGATCACGCAGTCGGAGAAGTCGTCGTCGTCGACCGAAGCCGGCGGCGAATTCCAGGCGAAGTTCGGCTGGGGGCCGATCAGCGTCAGCGTGTCCGGGCGCGTGTCGCACAAGGCGGAGCAGACGCGCAGCACCGACACGCGCGCGAAATACTCGATCCATACACAGGTGAAGCGCCAGTCGCCGCCCGAAGCGCTGATGCGCGTGATCGACTTCCTGACCGAGGCCGCGACCAAGCCGGTCGTCACCGAAGGCAACGCGAAGGACGTGAAGCCGCTGCCGGCGACGCCGACCGACGGCAAGCTGGTCGGGGATGCGTCGGGTGCCGGCGGCAAGGCGGCCGCGCCGGCCGGAGCCGATGCGGGCGCCCAGCAGCCGGCGCACGCGTAAGCGCGCGGACCGGCCATGTTCAGGCTCTTCAGACGGTCGCGTCGCGCGGGCGGCGGCGGGCACGACGACGCGGATGCGCGTCCGGGTGGCGGCACCGCCCGGCAGGAACCGGACGGGCCGGTCCCGCCGGCGGCCGGGGCGGTGGCAGGCCGTAGCGGCGCGGTCGCCGGCGCGGGCCCGGACGCGGTCGCCGGCACGGGCGACGCAGCGCCGGCGGCGGCAGGTGTCGATCCGGCGCGCCACGCGACGCCCGATGCCGCCGGCTGGCCGGCCGGCGCCGCGTCGGGCGTAAATGACGCCCCGGCCGCCGCGGCCGGCGCATCGACCGGCGGCTTGCCGCCCGCTGCGCCTGTGTCGCCCGCTCCGCCGACACCACCCGCTACGCCGACGCCGCCTACGCCACCCGCGCCGCCCACGCCACCGCCCGGCGCCCCGGCCGACGACGAACGCCCGCCGCCGCGCGGCATCGCGCTCGACGAGATCGCACGCGGGATGCAGCACGCGGCCGCCGCCGCGAACCAGTTGCTCGCGCACCAGTACACCGCCGTGCTCGACCAGTTCTTCGATCTGCGCGACGACGGCCTGCTCGCGCCGCGCGAGGTCACGGTCGCACTCGACGCGGAGCACACGATGCCGGTGCCGCTCGTCGCGCTCGCCACGCCGCGCGGGCTCGCGCTCGACCGGATGGTCGTGCACCTGACCGTGCGCGGCGACTTCACCGAGGCGCTGCCGGCCGGCGGCATCTCGGGCAACGACGACCAGCGCGGCCGCTTCTACGTGACGTTCGCGCCGCGCTCGGAGAAGAAGGACGCCGCGCCGGGCAGTGCGCGGCAGCGCGACACCGAGCACATCGACATCGAAATGCAGTTCGCGGCGCTGCCGCCGCCCGAAGCGATCATGCGCGTGATCGACGAATACACGCATCGCCTGGTGCCGCGCGCACGGCCGGGCAGCAAGGAGAACGACGATGGCGAACCAGCCTGAACGCACCGGCGAGCAAGGCATCGCGCTGATCAAGCAGTTCGAGGGGCTGCGGCTCGCACGCTATCTCGACGCGGTCGGCAAGCCGACGATCGGCTACGGGCACCTGATCCTGCCGAACGAGCGCTTCACGCGCCCGCTGACGCCGGCCGAAGCGGAGGCGCTGCTGCGGCATGACCTGCGCGGCGCCGAGCTGAACCTGCGCAAGCTGTTGCGCGTGCCGGTCACGCAGCAGCAGTTCGATGCGCTGATGTCGTTCGTCTTCAACCTCGGCGCCGGACGGCTGCGCTCGTCGACCTTGCTGCGCTACCTGAACGCCGGCGCGAGCGCGCGGGCGGCCGACCAGTTCCTCGTCTGGAACAAGGCCGGTGGCAAGCCGCTCGCTGGCCTCACGAAGCGCCGCCAGGCCGAGCGCGCGCTGTTTCTGTCGTGAGCGCCGTGACGCCGCACCGGCCGAACGTCACGGGTCGTCGTGCGTGTCGTTCGCGCCATTTCGCAGCGCGTCGGCTGCCCGTAAGCTGAAACCGTCGCTGAAGTCTTGCTGCATCCGTACCGTTACAACCCTTGCCATTCACCACTCGTCACGACAGGAGCCCCGCATGAACGTCACCCGCTCGCCCGGCCGCACGACGCTGCCCCGCACCACCCGCTCGCACGTAGTGCGCCGCGCGCTGGGCGCCGCTTGCGCCGCCGTCACCGCCACCGTTGCCGTTGCCGCCCTGGCTGCGCTCGCGCCGCACGCCGCGCTCGCCGCCCCCGCCGATCCGTTGCCCGCATACGGCGCCGACCTGCAGCGCACGTCGGTGTCGGGGCTGTCGTCCGGCGGCTTCATGGCCGCGCAGTTCGACGTCGCGTTCTCGAGCCGGCTGATCGGCGCGGGCATCGTCGCGGGCGGGCCGTTCTATTGCGCGGGCGCGAACGCGCTGATCCCGCCGGCGGTGGCCGCGACCACGCTGTGCATGCAGCCGATCGGCCCCGCGCCCTCCGCGGCCGACGCATGGCGCGCCGCGCGCACGTTCGCGCAGCGCGACGAGATCGACGATCCGGCCAACCTGCGCGGCCAACGCATCTACGTGTTCAGTGGGGCGAAGGATACGGTGGTGTTCACGCGCGTCGTCGACCAGACCGCGCGCTTCTACACACTCGCGCAGGTTCCGGCCGCGAACCTTCAGTATCGCCAATCGCAGGACGCCGGGCATGCGTTCATCACGAACCGCCCCGAGGACAACACATGCAGTGCGAACGCGAGCCCGTATATCGACAACTGCGGCTTTCAACAGGCGCACGACATCGTACGCTGGATCTACGGCACGCCCGACAAGCCGCTCAACGCGCCCGCCGCGCAGGCTGGCGGCAAGCTGCTGGCGTTCGACCAGCGCGCGTTCGATCCGCAGCGCCGCGCGTCGCTCGGCGATACGGGCTACGCGTACGTGCCGGCCGATTGCGAACGCGCGACCTGCGCGGTGCACGTGGTGTTCCACGGCTGCGTGCAGAACGTCGCGACCGTCGGCGAGCGGATGATTCGCGGCGTCGGCTACAACGAGATCGCCGACACGAACCGGCTGATCGTGCTGTATCCGCAGGTCGAGAAATCGGCCGTCAATCCGCTCGGCTGCTGGGATTTCTGGGGCTATACGAGCACCGATCCGCTCCAACCCGGCTTCTACCGCCGCGACGCGCCGCAGATGGCCGCCGTGATGCAAATGGTGCAGCGCCTCGGCGCCGCGCGTCGGTAATCCGCGTAGCGGCTGCCGTCGCGCCGTCATCGCCCCTTCTTCACGAGGAATCGCCATGTTCTCCACGTTCATCGCCCAATGGGAACGCGCGCACGCCGACGCGCTCCAGCTGTTCGGCAAGCTCGCCGCGCAGACGACCGGCACCGGCGGCACGTCCGCCAGCCCCGCGTGGCGCGCGTTCGCGCACACCGCGCTGCTCGCCGGCCATCGCTACACGGATGCATGCCAGGCCGCGACCGACGCATTGTGGCGCGGCCAGCTCGAACGGTTCGGGCTCGGCAGTTCGGCCGCCGCGGTCAAGGAGCTGGCGGCCCTGAACGCGGATCTCGCGACGCGCTTCACGCAGAGCCACCTCCAGCACGCGGGCGCGATGGCCGACGCGGCCGCGCAATACCTCGACGATCTCGGCCGCACGCGCGGCCCGGCCGATGCCGCGATGGCGCTCGGGCGCTTCGCCGGCGACCTGCAGGCGCAGGCGCGTGCGCATGCGCTGCACGTCGCGTCGCTCGCGAACGGCGTCGCGCCCGCGCTCGCGCAGTGGGCCGACCGCACGCTGCGCGACGAACGCGGCACGCCGGATGAGGAGCAAGCATCATGAACATCAAGCTCCGCTTCGTGAACCGCTCGAACGACTGCGGCAACAGCGAGGTCGTGCTGTTCCAGCGCGACGTGATCCCCGATCTGGATACGTTCGCGATCGCGTGGAAGGTGATCCGTTATTGCGGACACGACTGCTTCCATCCGTTCGACTACTCGACCGACATCGACGTCGCGCTCGGCGACGAGCACGGCAACTTCTCGCCGCGCGTCACGGCGCCCGCCGGCGTGCGCTTCGTGATCGACGCGCAGCCGACCGGACGCGGCCGGCTCGTGCCCGACCCGGCCGACGCGCCGGGCGGCGACATCGAAGTCGTCAATCGGCTGCGGCGCGGCGCCGTGAACGTCAACGCGTTCAGCGCGGGCCGGCTGATCGCGGTGAAGGAAGCGGTCGCGCCCGGGCAGAAGGCGGTGTTCCGCTTCACGCCGACGCTGTGGATCGGCGTGGCGTCGCAGATACAGGAAAGCCGCGCACTGCACGCGGCGGTGATGTCGAGCGCGAACACGATGCTGCCGCTGGCGGGCGTAGCCGCGGCCGACATCGTGATGACGGGCGGCGGCACCGGCACCGACGCGCAGCCGTTCGCGTTCGCGCTCGAACACATCGTGCGCGCGTAGTGCCGCCCGACACGGCTTGAACCGGCTTGACGGCACGGCTTCGCGGCCGGGCCGGCGGGAAAGGTGTGCGGCAGACCGACTGCCGTTTTTTCAAACTCAAGGAGCAACGACGTGGATATCCAACTGAACCTGATCAACCGCTCGAACGACGCCAACAACTCGAGCGTCGTGATCTTCCAGAAGAACGTGGCGACCGACTTCGACGAACTCGCGATCGCGTGGAAGGTGATCCGCAATTGCGGCCAGGGCGACAACCATCCGTTCAAGTTCCCGATGACGATGAGCGTGAGCGCGAGCGACAGCTGGGGCAACTACATGCCGCAGCAGGTCGCGGCGAACGGCCAGGTGTTCCAGGTCGTGCGCTCCAGCTCGGGCGACGTGCTGCAGCTCGGCGGCGACCCGGGCGCGAGCTCCGAGGTGCAGGTGCGCAACGACCTGCCGGCCGGTGCGATCAACGCGACGATCTACAAGGACGGCAACGCGCTCGCGCGCAAGACCTCCGTCGCGCCGGGCCAGAAGGCGGTGTTCCAGTTCAAGCCGACGATCTGGATCGGTGTCGCGTCGCAGATCGAACAGGGCGCGCTGATGAATTCCGCGGTGATCTCCGACATCAACACGGAACTGTCGCTGCTCGGCATCGCGAGCGCCGACATCGTGATGACCGGCGGCGGCCCCGGCCCGCGCTCGACGCCGTTCACGTTCCGGCTGGAAAACGTGGTGATGGCGTAACGGTCCGTGCGCCGGCGATGCACGGCCGGCGCCCGTTCAATCAGTTATCCGAATCGAATCAAGGTGACTCATGGACATCAATCTCAACTTCGTCAACCTGTCGAACGACGTCAACAACAGCCAGATCGTGATCTTCCAGAAGAACGTGTCGACGGACTTCGACGAGCTCGCGATCGCGTGGAAGGTCATCACCAACTGCGGGCGCGGCGACAACCATCCGTTCGTGTTCCCGTTGTTGACGACCGTCTCCGCGAGCGATGCCGACGGCAACTACATGCCGCAAAAGCGCGCGGACAATGGACAGGTCTTCAACGTGTCGCGCTCGACGTCGGGCAACGTGCTCGCGCTCGCCGGCCCCGCCCCGACGTCGCGCGAGATCCAGCTGCGCAACGACCTGAGCCAGGGAGCGATCACCGCGTCGGTCTTCAAGGACAACCGGTTGCTCGCGCACAAGACGGGGATCGTGCCGGGCCAGAAGGCCGTGTTCGAGTTCAAGCCGACGCTGTGGATCGGCACCGCGTCGCAGATCGAACAGGGCGCGGTGATGAATTCGGCCGTGCTGTCCGACATCAACACCGAACTGTCGCTGCTCGGCATCAAGAGCGCCGACATCGTGATGACGGGCGGCGGTGGCGGCACGACCGCGACCGCGTACCAGTTCCGGCTCGCGAACGTGGTGATGGGGTAAACGGCGCACGCGCGACGGCGCACGGGCGGCACCCGTCACGTCGTCGCGCGACCGCTCCGCGCGTGAATCAGCCCGCGCGCCGCACCGGCGCCATCTTCGAGAAATACTTCGCCCCGGCCACGCAGCCGACGACCACGACCGTCACGACGAGCATCGACGGCGGCACCGTCTCGTGCAGCAGCCCGGCCGCGAGCAGGAAACCGAAGAACGGCTGCAGCAGCTGCAACTGGCCGACGCCCGCGATCCCGCCGAGCGCGAGGCCGCGATACCAGAACACGAAGCCGATCAGCATGCTGAACAGCGACACGTATGCGAGCCCCCACAGCGCGGCGGCGTCGACGCCGTCGAACGTCGCGGGCCACGTGAACCACGTGAGCGGCAGCATCACCGGCAGCGACAGCACGAGCGCCCACGAGATCACCTGCCAGCCGCCGAGCTGGCGCGACAGTCGCGCGCCTTCCGCATAGCCGAGCCCGCACGCGACGATCGCGGCCAGCATCAGCGCATCGCCCGCCACCGACGCTCGACCGCCGTTGCGCAGCGCGAACGCGGCCACCGCGCCGCTGCCGACCAGCGAGAAGACCCAGAACGGCAGCCGCGGCCGTTCGCCGCCGCGCCAGACGCCGAACAGCGCGGTCGCGAGCGGCAGCAGCCCGACGAACACGATCGCATGCGCGGACGTCACGTGCTTGAGCGCGAGCGCGGTCAGCAGCGGAAAACCGACCACGACCCCGAGCGCGACGACGATGAGCGACGCGGTCTCGACACGCGTCGGCCGCTTCTGCTTCAGCGCGACGAGCAGGATCAGGCCGAGCACGCCGGCGATCGTCGCGCGCGCGAACGTGAGGAACAGCGGGTCGAGCCCCTGCACCGCGATGCGCGTCGCGGGCAGCGAGCCACTGAAGATGATCACGCCCAGCAGGCCGCTGAGCCATCCGTCGGTCGTCTTTTGCACGGGAAATCCTGGTCGGAACAAGGTGGATGACCGATGATCCGCCGCCCGCGAAAAGCGCGTAAGCTACAGCCCAATACAATTCTGACAAACTGTACTGGACAACCGGCCGTACAGTTCCCCCCGCCATGAGCCGTTCCCTGCAAGACCCTGCTCCGCCCGCGCCGTCGCGCACGCGCGTGGAAACCGTGATGGACACGCTGCGCGCGCGGATCGCGAGTCGCGCGCTGATGCCCGGCGCGCGCGTGCCGTCGATCCGGATGATGGCCGACGCGCTGCACGTGTCGAAATCGACCGTCGTCGATGCGTACGAGCGGCTCGCGAGCGAAGGCGTGCTCGTCGCACGGCGCGGCTCTGGCTTCTACGTGTCGGGCCACGCGCCGCCGCTCGCGCTCGCCGAACTCGGCCCGCGCCTCGATCGCGAACTCGATCCGCTGTGGCTGTCGCGCCAGGCGCTCGAGGCGGCGCCCGGCTCGGTGAAACCCGGTTGCGGCTGGCTGCCGTCGTCGTGGCTGCCGGACGAGAGCCTGCGACGTGCGCTGCGTGCGGTGTCGCGCGACGAACCCGACGCACTGACCGACTACGCGACACCGCTCGGGCTGCCCGCGTTGCGCCAGCAGCTCGCATGGCGGCTCGCGCAGCACGGCGTTCATGCGGAGCCCGCGCAGATCATGCTGACCGACGGCGGCACGCACGCGCTCGATCTCGT
>NZ_QTQN01000021.1:0-145019 GCF_003853755.1 Burkholderia sp. Bp8984 | reverse complement strand
TCGCTCACTCAAAGCTGACAGGAATATGAATCACTTCATAAACCTGACTTACTTTAGTGTGAGACTCTTGATACTTTTGCCATCTGACCCGAAGATCAGCTCGCCGCCATCAAGCGCCCACACTTATCGGCTGTTAATTTTTAAAGAGCATTTCTGCGAGGACCCGGAGGCTTTCTCAGCAGCGCTGCGTTTTCAGCAGCAGAGAAGCGAGATTATGAACCGTCTTTTTCAGTTCGTCAACAACTTTTTAACTGCTTCGTTGCGACGGCTGGGGTTCAACTTCCTGCACCGTCGAGGCCGCTACGACCCGCCCGACAGCACCGCTTCCCTTCTTCTCCCGCGCCGCGTTTCCGTTAGCGCGAAAGAGGCGTGATTCTAAGCACCTGCCCTCGTCCGCGCAACCCCTTTGTGAAAATATTTTGAAAAGCCCCCGTGCGCTGCCGCGCACGGGGGCTTGGGGTTCGATGAACTACGTGCCTCCGGCGACCTTGAAGCGGCCGGCAATCCGTCGTTCTATATATATGGCGAGTTTACTTGCCGCCAGCCACGGCCTGCAGCTGCTCCACCGGCACCGCGTCGGCCATCGCCGTGTAACCGGCGTCGCTCGGGTGAATGCCGTCGCCGCTGTCGTAGCGGCGCTGCAGCACACTCGGGCGCGCCGGATCGCGCAGTACCGCGTCGAAGTCGACCACACCATCGAACCCGCCGCCGCTTCGGATCCACCGGTTCACCTCGAGCCGGATCGCCTCGCGCCCGGCCGGCAACGCCGCGGGCGTGAGCGTCGCACCGAAGATCTTCACCCCCTGGCGGTGTGCAGCCTCGATCAACCGGCGATAGCCGTCGATCAACGATGCCGCCGTGACCTGCGTATGCGGGTTGTCGCAATCCAGCCCCGCGCGCGGCGGCATCGCCGCAAAGTTGATGTCGTTGATACCGATCAGCACGATCGCCGCCTTCACCCCCGCGCGCGACAGCGCATCGCGCTCGAACCGCGACGCCAGCGACGTGCCGTAGCACGCCGAATCGCTCAGCAGACGATTGCCGCTGATCCCGAGATTCACGACGCCAAGCGAATCCGAACCTGCCGCGGACAGCCGGCGCGCCAGCGCGTCGGGCCAGCGACGGTTGCGGTTCAGGCTCGAGCGCAGCCCGTCGGTGATCGAGTCGCCGATCGCGGCGACGCTCGCCCGCGCGGCCCCGGCCTCGACGGCCAGTTCGGTCACCCACGCATACTGGGTAAAGCGCACACGGAAGGCACCGCCGCCCGGATCGTTCACGTGATCACCCGGCGCCGATACGAAATTGAGCTGGTTCGACACGCGGTGCCACACGGTCATCCGCTGGTTCGCTCCCATCCGCAGACTGATCGCATACGGCTGCCCGGCCATCACGTCGATCGCCACCGCGTCGCTTTCGAGTTCCTGGCCCGGCGCGAGCGTCACCGACGCCTTGCCGCTGAAGCGCACGGCAGCACTCGCCCCGTCGGCAAGCGCCGCGCCGTCACCCGCGCGCGCAAGACCGGCGCCCTCGATCACCAGCGGCGCGCGACCGTACGCATTGCTCACGCGAATCCGCGCGGCATGCCCCGATACCGTCGGGTAGACGATCTGCCGGACGGTCCGTCCGCCCACGTCGGGCGCGCGATAGAGCGGCGGCGGCGCAGCCAGGTCGGGAATCGGCTGCAATGCGGTCGCCCACGCGGCGACCCACCCGGCCGGTGCGGCCGAGGCGGCAAGCGGCGACAGGAACACGGACGCGCCCAGCACGGTCGCGACGAAACTGCTTCGAAATGACATCGGCGAAATCCTTATCGGAAAGCGGGCATTGTGCCGCAGAAGCGGCCCGTCTCACGCGCCGGACCGTCTTCCTGCCCTGCGATCGCGCCCCGACGCCCCACGTTTACCCGAATCTCCCCGCAAATCCGCGAGAAATTTATTAACCGACCGGTCGGTTGGTTTATACTTCGCACACATTCAACCGGACGAGATCCTCCGCCATGTACACGCAATCCCTCGACATCCCCGGCAACGTCGCATCGCTCGACGCCGCAGCCGAGTCGCCCGAGCAGGCGCGGTTCGACGCGGTCATGGCCGCGGACGGCAAGATCGAACCGCAGGACTGGATGCCCGACGCCTATCGCAAGACGCTGGTGCGCCAGATTTCGCAGCACGCGCACTCGGAAGTCGTCGGCATGCTGCCGGAAGGCAACTGGATCTCGCGCGCGCCGAGCCTGAAGCGCAAGGCGATCCTGCTCGCGAAGGTCCAGGACGAAGCCGGTCACGGCCTCTACCTATATAGCGCGGCGGAAACGCTCGGCGTCTCGCGCGATTCGCTGATCGACGCGCTGCACGCCGGCAAGGCGAAATACTCGAGCATCTTCAACTACCCGACGCCGACCTGGGCCGACGTCGGCGTGATCGGCTGGCTCGTCGACGGCGCCGCGATCATGAACCAGATCCCGCTGTGCCGCTGCACGTATGGCCCGTACGCGCGCGCGATGATCCGCGTGTGCAAGGAAGAGTCGTTCCACCAGCGCCAGGGCTTCGATGCGCTGCTGTCGATGATGAAGGGCACCGACGCGCAGCGTGCGATGGTCCAGCAGGCGGTGAACCGCTGGTGGTGGCCGGTTCTGATGATGTTCGGCCCGAGCGACGCCGATTCGGTCCACAGCAACCAGTCCGCGAAATGGGGCATCAAGCGGATCACGAACGACGACCTGCGGCAGAAGTTCGTCGACGCGACGGTCGACCAGGCGAAGGTGCTCGGCGTGACGCTGCCCGACCCCGACCTGAAATGGAACGAGGCACGCGGCCACCACGACTACGGCGCGATCGACTGGGACGAATTCTGGCGCGTCGTCAACGGCGACGGCCCGTGCAACAAGGAACGCCTCGCGACCCGCGTGAAAGCGCACGACGACGGCGCATGGGTGCGCGAAGCCGCGCTCGCGCACGAGGCGAAGCGCCGCGCCCGCGCCGAACAGCACGCCGCCTGAGCGGCAACCATCGAATACAGGATTCAGGAGAGAGTGATGAACAAGGAATGGCCGATCTGGGAAGTGTTCGTGCGCAGCAAGCAAGGCCTCGACCACAAGCACTGCGGCAGCCTGCACGCAGCCGACGCGTCGATGGCGCTGCGCATGGCGCGCGACGTCTACACGCGCCGCCAGGAAGGCGTGAGCATCTGGGTGGTGCCGTCGTCGGCGATCACCGCGTCGGATCCGGCCGAGAAGGCCGAGCTGTTCGAACCGGCGGGCGACAAGATCTACCGTCACCCGACGTTCTACACGCTGCCCGACGAAGTCAACCACATGTAACGCCCGCGCCATGACGATCACGCCCGAACACCTCTCCTACGTGCTGCGCCTCGCGGACAACGCGCTGATCCTCGGTCAGCGCAACGCCGAGTGGTGCGGCCACGGCCCGATCCTCGAGGAAGACATCGCGCTCACCAACATGAGCCTCGACCTCATCGGCCAGGCCCGCATGCTGTATACGCACGCAGCCGAACTCGAGCACCAGCTGAACGGCGCGACGAAGACGGAAGACGATTACGCGTACTTCCGCACCGAGCGCGAGTTCGCGAACTTCACGCTCGCCGAGCTGCCGCACTACGGCCCGATCGCCGGCACCGCGCACGCCGACAAGGATTACGCGGTGACGATCGTGCGCAACTTCCTCTACGCGACGCTGATGCTGCACGTGTGGACCGCGCTCGAAACGTCGACGGACGCGCAACTGGCCGCGATCGCCGCAAAATCGGTGAAGGAGACCCGCTATCACGTGCAGCACGCGCGCGAATGGCTGGTGCGCCTCGGCGACGGCACCGACGAATCGCATCGCCGCGCTCAGGCCGCGCTGGACTACCTGATTCCGTACACGCGCGAATGCTTCGCGGCCGACGCGATCGACGACGCGGCCTGCGCATCGGGCGTCGGCCCGGCACCTGCCGCGCTCGAAGCCGCATGGCGCGCGGACGTGGACGAAGCGCTCGCGGAAGCGACGCTCACCCTGCCGGCGCCCGTGCAGCACGTGAGCACCGGCAAGCAGGGCGAGCACTCGGAGCACATGGGCTACCTGCTCGCGGAAATGCAGAGCCTCGCGCGCCAGCACCCTGGCGCGACCTGGTAACCCGCCGCCCCAACGGAGCCCGACGATGTCCGTCCAGACCGCCGCCCCCGCCGACCCGACGCCCGCCGCGCACCGCAACGATCCGTTGCTCGCGCGCGCGTGGGACGTGCTCGAAGCCGTGCCCGATCCCGAGATTCCGGTCGTGTCGATCCGCGAGCTCGGCATCCTGCGCGACGTCCGTCGCGCGGACGACGGCCAGCTCGAAGTCGTGATCACGCCGACCTACTCCGGCTGCCCGGCGATGTCGCAGATCGCCGAGGACATCGCCGCGGCAATGCAGGCCGCCGACCTGCCGCCGCACCGGATCGAGACGGTGCTCGCCCCCGCGTGGACGACCGACTGGATCACGCAGGAAGCGCGCGACAAGCTGCGCGCGTACGGCATCGCGCCGCCCGTCGGCCAGTGCGGCAGCGCCGCGCCGCGGGAAAACGTCGTGCGTTTCGTGCCGCGCCCCGTCGCGGCGCCCGTGTGCCCGCGCTGCGGCTCAGCCAACACCGAGCGCCTCGCGCAATTCGCGTCCACGGCCTGCAAGGCGCTGTATCGCTGCGTCGACTGCCGCGAACCCTTCGACTACTTCAAACCTTACTGAAATGAAACAGCCCCCACGCTCTCTTCATTCGCTGCCCCCCGAGGGGGCCGACGCCCCCGTTGGGGCGGCCCGGCGGGGGTCGTCAACCCCGCAATTTCACCCGCTGCGTATCCGCGACGTGCGGCCCGAGACCGCCGACGCCGTTACCGTCTCCTTCGACGTGCCGCCCGAGCTGCGCGACGCGTACCGCTTCACGCAGGGCCAGTTCGTCACGCTGAAGACCCACATCGACGGCGAGGAAACGCGCCGGTCGTACTCGATCTGCGTCGGCACGACCGACTACGACCGCGACGGCGAACTGCGCATCGGCATCAAGCGCGTGCGCGGCGGCCGTTTCTCGAATTTCGCGTTCGACACGCTGCAGCCGGGTCACACGATCGACGTGATGACACCGGACGGCCGCTTCTTCACGCATCTGAACGCGGACCACGGCAAGCAGTACGTCGCGTTCTCCGGCGGGTCGGGCATCACGCCGGTGCTCGCGATCGTGAAGACGACGCTCGAACTCGAACCGCGCAGCACGTTCACGCTGATCTACGGCAACCGCAGCGTCGACGCGATCATGTTCGCGGAGGAACTCGAGGACCTGAAGAACCGCTACATGAGCCGCTTCGTCCTGTACCACGTGCTGTCGGACGACCAGCAGGACGTCGAGCTGTTCAACGGTGTGCTCGACCAGGCGAAATGCGCGCAATTCCTCGCGACGCTCACGCCGGCCGACGCAATCGACGAAGCGTTCATCTGCGGCCCGGCGCCGATGATGGACGCGGCCGAAGCCGCGCTGAAGGCAGCCGGCGTGCCGCAGGCGAAAGTGCACGTCGAACGCTTCGGCACGCCGCTGCCGCAGGCGGGCGCGCCCGTCGTCGAGATCACCGACCAGACGCCGGCTGCCGACCTCGAAATCGTGCTCGACGGCAAGAAACGCAAGCTGCGCCTGCCGTACGAAGGCGTGAGCCTGCTCGACGTCGGCCTGCGCGCGGGCCTCGCGCTGCCGTACGCGTGCAAGGGCGGCGTGTGCTGCACGTGCCGGGCGAAGGTGGTCGAAGGCGAGGTCCGGATGGAGAAGAACTACACGCTCGAGGAACACGAAGTGAAGGACGGCTTCGTGCTCACGTGCCAATGCCACCCGATCAGCGACAAGGTCGTCGTGAGCTTCGACGAGCGTTGAGCGGCGTCGCGCCGGCGCGCCGCGCCGGTTTCTCGTCGTCACACATCTCGCTTACACTAGGGGCCGCCGGCCGGCTGGACGTCTTCACGTCCGCCCGGCCGGCGGTTTTCTTTTGTTGACGACAGACCGATGAGTACCATTCACGTGATTCAGGGCGGCACCGCCGCCGCGTCGCTGCGCGAGGCCCTCGCGCAAGCCGGACGCGACGAGCGCGTCGTCGGATTGCTCGACGATCTCGCGGTCGGTCCGCTGAAGGGCGCCGACGAGACGCCCGACACGCGCGCCGCCTTCTGGCAGCGCGTGCTCGGCGACGCGATTCCCGACTGGAACGCGGAAATCGAAGGCGAATTCGCCCGCCTCGACCAGCTCGCGACCGAGACGGGCCAGGTGGTCGTCTGGCACGCGCCGAGCGTCGGCGACAAGCTGCTGCTGCGCCGCGTCGCCTATCACCTGCGCAACGTGCCGCAGCGCCTGAACGAGGTGCGGCTGTCGGCCGCGGACCTCGACGCGCCGCAGCGCGCGGCGCTGACCCGTACCGACCAGGCCTGTTCGACCGGGATGTTCTCGCCGGCGGCGCTCGCGCGCAAACGGCCGCTGGCCGCACCGATCTCGGTGCTGCGCATCGGCCGCCTCGCACTCGAATGGCAGGAGGCGAAGCACCTGAATGCCGAGTTGCGCTACTGGGTCAGCAACACCATCAAGAGCGGCCAATACGCGGACCTCGACGCGCTGATCGTCGCGCACGCGGAAACCGGCTGGCTGCCCGCTCGACGCGTCGTCGGC
Organism: Burkholderia sp. Bp8984; assembly: GCF_003853755.1. NCBI lineage: Bacteria > Pseudomonadati > Pseudomonadota > Betaproteobacteria > Burkholderiales > Burkholderiaceae > Burkholderia > Burkholderia sp. Bp8984. The sequence continues at coordinate 138,349 of NZ_QTQN01000021.1, read as the reverse complement.
GGCATCATGGCCGGCGCCGACCGCGGCGGGCTGTTCGTCAGCGACTCGATCGCCTGGTGGCGCTGCCGCGAACTCGCGGCAGCCGGCCGGCTCGAGCTGCAGGACGACGCGCCGGCCGCCCTTTCTTCCACGCAGGTGCGCGCGCCCGCCGCGCCTCGCTAACGCTACTCTTTCGCATTCGACCATGGCCCGTACCCGAGCGCCCGACCACGAATCCCAGCGCGAGCAGATCCTCGATCTCGCCGCCGAGAAATTCGCGCAGACGAGCTACCCGAGCACGTCGATGTCCGATCTCGCGACCGCGAGCGGCACGTCGAAGGCACGTCTCTATCACTATTACGAGAGCAAGGAAGCGATCCTGTTCGACCTGCTCGACCGCTACACGAAGCGGTTGATGCTGATCATCGCCGAGGTCGAAGGTGCGAGCCAGCGGCGCGGCCTCAGCGAACGCGACGCGTTCGCCGAGCTGGTGCGCGCGTTCCTCGCCGAGTACGAGACGTCGCACAGCCGCCATGTCGCGCTGCTCAACGACGTGAAGTATCTCGAGGACGCCCAGCGCGAAATCGTGCTCGACCGCCAGCGCGACATCGTCGCGGCATTCGCGCGCCAGCTCGCGCGCGCCTATCCGGACCGGATCTCGAAGGAAAACCAGACGTCGGTCACGATGATGGTGTTCGGGATGATCAACTGGACGTTCACATGGCTCAAGCCGGGCGGCCGCCTCGGCTACCGCGACTTCGCCGAGCAGGTGATCGACCTGATGGAGCACGGGCTGTCGTCTGGCGCGTGATTGCCGCGCAGCAGCATGCGTTGCGCGGCGGGTACACTGCGACAGGCCGCCGCGCATTTCATGTGATGAATTTTAAATCTCTTATAAATCAAATAGATAGCAAATGAACTAAGCGGATTTAGAATTCGTCCTCGGCACAAATAACGTCAAATACGGGTTTTCCCCAACCCGCTCGGGTAAAATGCTGTTGCATTGCACAAGCTGCTTGTGCGGCTACAGACTGAGGAACCCACGATGAACACGCAACTCGACCGCCGTGCCGATGCTGTCGGCCACGCCGGTACTGCGCCGGTTCTCGTCAGGGAACTGGCTTCCAAAGACCGTGAGCGAATGCTCACCCACTTTCTCTCGCTCAACGAAGAGGACCGCCTGCTGCGCTTCGGCCAGATGGTGCCCGACCACGTGATCGAGAACTATGTCCGTACGATCGACTTCGGTCGCGACACGGTGTTCGGCGTGTTCGACCATGGGCTCGAACTGATCGGCGTCGGCCACCTGGCGTATCTGCCCGCGGAAGGCGACAAGCGCACGGCCGAATTCGGCGTGTCGGTGCTCGAAAGCGCCCGCGGACGTGGCGTCGGCTCGAAGCTGTTCGAGCGCGCGGCGATCCGCAGCCGCAATACCCGCGTGACGATGCTGTACATGCATTGCCTGTCGCGCAACGCGACGATGATGCACATCGCGAAGAAATCCGGGATGCGGATCGAATACGCGTACGGCGAAGCCGATGCGTACCTGTCGCTGCCGCCGGCCGACCACGCGACGATCCTCGCCGAGATGCTGCAGGAACAGGCCGCGGTGTTCGACTACGCGCTCAAGCGCCAGGCGCACCGCACGTCGAAGTTCATCGAATCGCTGATGCCTGCCGCGCTGACGGCATAACATCGGCCGACCGGGCTGCCCTGCGGGGCGCCCGGCCTTCCCTTCCTTCTCGCCTTCCCCCGCCGCGCACTAGCGCACCGAGCGGATCGGCAACGCCGTCGTCTCCTTGAAGCACTCGAGCGAGAAGCTCGTCTTCACGTCGATCACCGACGGATGGTGCAGCAAGTGCTCCTGCACGAAGCGGGAGAAGTGCGCCATGTCCTCGACCTGCACGCGAAGCAGGTAATCCATGTCGCCCGTCATCGCATGGCACGCGACCACTTCCGGCCAGGTCTGCACGGCCGCGCGGAACAGTTCCGCGTGGGTCGCGCCCGCGCGCGCCGACGTCTCGTCGGCACGGACCGGCGCCAGGCCACCACGCTTCTCGAGCCGCACGCTCACGTACGCGAGCAGGTCGAGCCCGAGCTTCTGCGGATCGAGCAGCGCGACGTAGCCGGTGATCACGCCGATCTCCTCGAGCCGCCGGATCCGCCGCAGGCACGGGCTCGGCGACAGGTTCACGCGCTCGGCGATCTCCTGGTTCGACAGGCGGCCGTTCTCCTGAAGAATCGCCAGAATCCGCCGGTCGATGGCATCCAATTCGGCTTGCGCCATTTTCTGCCCTCCGTTGATTATTTCCAGACTGGAAATTGCGCCATCGTAGGCACGGACGATTAAGTTCGCAAGTTTTCGCTCGCGCCCGCCCGCTACACTTTGTCGCACGTACCGATTCGTTGCGCACGCCGACACGTGCGCCGCGTTCGACATCGAACCGGGCCGCACACGCGCACGTCGCGCCGGCCGATCGCCCCGCACAGGAGACACGACATGCAGATCCCCAACTGGGACAACCCCGTCGGCACCGACGGCTTCGAATTCATCGAATACACCGCGCCGGATCCGAAAGCGCTCGGACAACTGTTCGAGCGGATGGGTTTCACCGCGATCGCCCGCCATCGTCACAAGGACGTGACGGTCTACCGCCAGGGCGACATCAACTTCATCATCAACGCCGAGCCCGATTCGTTCGCGCAGCGCTTCGCGCGCCTGCACGGCCCGTCGATCTGCGCGATCGCATTTCGCGTGCAGGACGCCGCGAAGGCTTACCAGCACGCGCTCGAACTCGGCGCGTGGGGCTTCGACAACAAGACGGGCCCGATGGAGCTGAACATCCCGGCGATCAAGGGCATCGGCGATTCGCTGATCTATTTCGTCGACCGCTGGCGCGGCAAGAACGGCGCGCAACCGGGCGCGATCGGCGACATCAGCATCTATGACGTCGACTTCGAACCGATCGCCGGCGCGAACCCGAACCCGGTCGGCCACGGCCTCACCTACATCGACCACCTGACGCACAACGTGCATCGCGGCCGCATGCAGGAATGGGCCGAGTTCTACGAGCGGCTGTTCAACTTCCGCGAAGTGCGCTATTTCGACATCGAAGGCAAGGTGACGGGCGTGAAGTCGAAGGCGATGACGTCGCCGTGCGGCAAGATCCGGATTCCGATCAACGAGGAAGGCTCGGACACGGCCGGCCAGATCCAGGAATACCTCGACGCCTATCACGGCGAAGGCATCCAGCACATCGCGCTCGGCACGAACGACATCTACGGCGCGGTGGACGGCCTGCGCGGCAAGGAAGTGAAGCTGCTCGACACGATCGACACGTATTACGAGCTGGTCGACCGCCGCGTGCCGAACCACGGCGAATCGCTGGACGAGCTGAAGAAGCGCAAGATCCTGATCGACGGCGCCCGCGACGACCTGCTGCTGCAGATCTTCACCGAGAATCAGATCGGCCCGATCTTCTTCGAGATCATTCAGCGCAAGGGCAACCAGGGCTTCGGCGAAGGCAACTTCAAGGCGCTGTTCGAATCGATCGAGCTCGACCAGATCCGCCGCGGCGTGGTCCAGGACAAGGCCTGACGCAGAAGGCCGCGCGGCGCCCGGCTGGCCCGGGCGTCCGCGCGAACATCGGCGGCACAAGGAAAAAGGGCGGGAATCCTGCGATTCCCGCCCTTTCGTCGTTCCGGCGCGGCCCGGCGGCCGCGCGAACGGATCAACGCACGTTCGCCTTCGACACGACCGCACGCGCGGCCGCCGGCTGTGCGTCAGCATCCTGCGCCGGCGCGATCTGACGCATCTGCGCGCCGGCTGCCGCCAGTGCGCTCGCGCCGCGCGCGTGCACCGGGCCGGTCATCGCGAAGAACGCGGCGGACACGATCAGGAAACTCTGGATATGACGTGTGTTCATTGCACCTCCTGTAAAACTGCCGGCGCCTCCCCGGTTGCGTCGAAACGAGCCGACGCGACCGGGCACCTCCGGCAGGCCGACAAGATTAACGGCATTTGTCCGATGATGGGCGCGCCTTTACATGCCTTTACATGATGTAACGCATAGTCGCGCCATTTAGTCGGCGTGCCGCGGCACGCCGGCCGGTGGTCGGCGGGTTTATCCCAGTGCTACCATCACTTAAAACCGGCCAATATGCCGGCCACTGCCGACACGTTCACAAGACGTCGACGCAATCGAAGCTTTGGTGATCCCAAACTGGGTGGAGGAGACTGTTAATGAATGCCCCGCTAGACGCAGGCCAACGCGCATCGCTCGAAGCCGCGCTGAAGTCCGTCACGCTTGACGACAAATACACGCTCGAACGCGGCCGCGCGTACATGAGCGGCATCCAGGCGCTCGTGCGCCTGCCGATGCTGCAGCAGGAACGCGACCGCGCCGCCGGCCTCAATACGGCCGGCTTCATTTCCGGCTACCGCGGCTCGCCGCTCGGCGGCCTCGATCTGTCGCTCTGGAAAGCCAAGCAGCACCTGGCGGCCCACCAGATCGTCTTTCAGCCCGGCCTCAACGAAGATCTCGCCGCCACCGCCGTGTGGGGCTCGCAGCAGGTCAACCTGTACCCCGGCGCGAAGCACGACGGCGTGTTCGGCATGTGGTACGGCAAGGGGCCGGGCGTCGACCGCACCGGCGACGTCTTCAAGCACGCGAACTCGGCCGGCTCGTCGAAGCACGGCGGCGTGCTCGTGCTCGCCGGCGACGACCACGCGGCGAAATCGTCGACGCTCGCGCACCAGTCCGAACACATCTTCAAGGCCTGCGGGCTGCCGGTGCTGTTCCCGTCCAACGTGCAGGAATATCTCGACTTCGGCCTGCACGGCTGGGCGATGAGCCGCTACTCGGGCCTGTGGGTCGCGCTGAAGTGCGTGACGGACGTGGTCGAATCGTCGGCGTCGGTCGACATCGACCCGCATCGCACCGAGATCGTGCTGCCGACCGACTTCATCCTGCCGGAAGGCGGCCTGAACATTCGCTGGCCGGACCCGCCGCTCGTGCAGGAAGCACGGCTGCTCGACTACAAGTGGTACGCGGCGCTCGCCTATGTGCGCGCGAACAAGCTCGACCGGATCGAGATCGACTCGCCGAATGCGCGCTTCGGGATCATGACGGGCGGCAAGGCGTACCTCGACGTGCGCCAGGCGCTGACCGACCTCGGCCTCGACGACGAAACCTGTGCGCGGATCGGCATCCGCCTGTACAAGGTCGGCTGCGTGTGGCCGCTCGAAGCGCAGGGCGCGCAGGCGTTCGCGCGCGGCCTCGACGAAATCCTCGTCGTCGAGGAAAAGCGCCAGATCCTCGAATACGCGATCAAGGAAGAGCTGTACAACTGGCCCGATGCGCAGCGCCCGCGCGTGTTCGGCAAGTTCGACGAGAAGGACGGCGCCGGCGGCGAATGGTCGGTGCCGATGGGCAACTGGCTGCTGCCCGCGCACTACGAACTGTCGCCCGCGATCATCGCGAAGGCGATCGCGACGCGCCTCGAGAAGTTCGAGCTGCCGTCCGACGTGCGCGCGCGCATCGCCGCGCGGCTCGCGGTGATCAACGCGAAGGAAATGGCGCTCGCGAAGCCGCATGTGCAGACCGAGCGCAAGCCGTGGTTCTGCTCGGGCTGCCCGCACAACACGTCGACCAACGTGCCGGAGGGCTCGCGCGCGATCGCCGGGATCGGCTGCCATTACATGACGGTGTGGATGGACCGCAGCACGAGCACCTTCAGCCAGATGGGCGGCGAAGGCGTGCCGTGGATCGGCCAGGCACCGTTCACCGACGAGAAGCACGTGTTCGCGAACCTCGGCGACGGCACCTATTTCCACTCGGGCCTGCTGGCGGTGCGCGCGGCGATCTCGTCGAAGGCGAACATCACCTACAAGATCCTCTACAACGATGCCGTGGCGATGACGGGCGGCCAGCCGGTCGACGGCGTGCTGACGGTGCCGCAGATCACGCACCAGCTCGCGTCCGAGGGCGCGAAGAAGATCGTGATCGTCACCGACGAGCCGGAGAAGTACGACAGCCAGAAAGCCCTGCTCGCACCGGGCGTGACGATTCATCACCGCGACCAGCTCGACGACGTGCAGCGCGAGCTGCGCGAGATCGAAGGCACGACGATCCTGATCTACGACCAGACCTGCGCGACCGAGAAGCGCCGCCGCCGCAAGCGCGGCACGTATCCGGATCCGGCGAAGCGCGTCGTGATCAACGACGCGGTGTGCGAAGGCTGCGGCGACTGCTCGGTGCAGTCGAACTGCCTGTCGGTCGAACCGCTCGAAACGGAATTCGGCACGAAGCGCCAGATCAACCAGTCGAGCTGCAACAAGGACTTCTCGTGCGTGAAGGGCTTCTGCCCGAGCTTCGTCACGGTCGAAGGCGGCCAGCTGAAGAAGCCGAAGGCCGTGTCGGTCGACGGCGGCGCGCTGCCGCCGATTCCGGAGCCGACGCTGCCGGCGATCGACCGTGCGTACGGCGTGCTCGTCACGGGCGTCGGCGGCACGGGCGTGGTCACGATCGGCGCGCTGCTCGGGATGGCCGCGCACCTGGAGAACAAGGGCGTGACCGTGCTCGACGTGACCGGCCTCGCGCAGAAGGGCGGCGCCGTGATGAGCCACGTGCAGATCTCGCACGCGCCGACCGACATCCACGCGACGCGGATCGCGATGGGCGAAGCCGACCTCGTGATCGGCTGCGACGCGATCGTCACGGCCGGCGACGAATGCACGTCGCGGATGCGGCACGACGCGACGCGCGTGGTCGTCAACAGCGCGCAGACGCCGACCGCCGAGTTCATCAAGAACCCGAACTGGGCGTTCCCTGGCCTGTCCGCGGAGAACGACATCCGCGCGGCAGCCGGTGAAGCCGTCGACTTCATCGACGCGAACCGCTTCGCGGTTGCACTGCTCGGCGACGCGATCTACACGAACCCGTTCGTGCTCGGCTACGCGTGGCAGAAGGGCTGGCTGCCGCTCACGCTCGCGTCGCTCGAACGCGCGATCGAACTGAACGCGGTGTCGGTCGAGAAGAACCGCGCGGCGTTCGACTGGGGCCGCCGCGCCGCGCACGACCTCGCGAGCGTGAAGCAGGCCGCGGCCGGCGATGCACGCCACGCGCAGGGCGCCACGGTGATCGCGCTGCACACGAAGAAGGCGGTCGACGCACTGATCGCGAAGCGCGTGGAGTTCCTCACCGCGTACCAGAACGCCGCGTACGCATCGCGCTATGCGGCCTTCGTCGACACGGTGCGGGCGGCCGAACGCGCACTGGCGGACGGCGACGCCGTGCAGGAGCCGTTGACCGAAGCGGTCGCGCGCAACCTGTTCAAGCTGATGGCGTACAAGGACGAGTACGAGGTCGCGCGGCTGCAGTCCGATCCCGCGTTCCTCGCGCGCCTGTCGTCGCAGTTCGAAGGCGACTGGAAACTGAAGTTCCACCTCGCGCCGCCGCTGTTCGCGAAAACGGACGCACACGGCCATCTCGTGAAGAAGGCGTACGGCCCGTGGATGCTGTCGGCGTTCCGGCTGCTCGCGAAGGCGAAGTTCCTGCGCGGCACGGGGCTCGACCCGTTCGGCCGCACCGCGGAGCGCCGCACCGAGCGCGCGCTGATCAGCGAGTACGAAGCGCTGATCGGCGAAGTGCTGGGCAAGCTGAACGCGGCCAACCGCCCGCTCGCGCTCGAGCTCGCGGCGCTGCCGGACGGCATTCGCGGCTACGGCCACGTGAAGGAGAACAACCTGCGCGCGGTACGCCAGAAGTGGGACACGCTGCTCGCGAAGTGGCGTTCGCCGACGGGCGGCCAGTCGCATCAGCAGGTCGCGTGACGGCGCGGGGCGGGTGTTCGCGATCGGGACGCCCGCCGCCGCGTAGCCCCGCCCACGGCAGTGCATAAAAAAAACGCCACGGAACGCAGGTTCCGTGGCGTTTTTCATTGCGCCGCGCATGACGCGCGGCGCACGCGGGCGCGAACTTACTTCGTGTTCGCGTTCGCGGCGGCCACTGCCGTCATGTTGATGATCCGGCGCACGGTCGCGGCCGGCGTCAGGATGTGGACCGGCTTCGCGGCGCCGAGCAGGAACGGGCCGACCGTCACGCCTTCGCCGCCGACCATCTTCAGCAGGTTGTACGCGATGTTCGCCGCTTCGACGTTCGGCATGATCAGCAGGTTCGCTTCGCCCGACAGCGTCGTGCCCGGGAACGCGGCCTTGCGGACCGCTTCCGACAGCGCCGCGTCACCGTGCATTTCGCCGTCGACTTCGAGGGTCGGCGCACGCTCGCTGATCAGCTTGCGGGCCTCGGCCATGCGGCGCGACGATGCCGACGGCGCGCTGCCGAAGTTCGAGTTCGACAGCAGCGCGGCCTTCGGCGCGATGCCGAAACGCTCGATCTCGGCGGCCGCCTGGATCGTCATGTCGGCGAGCTGTTCCGCGCTCGGCACTTCGTTCACGTACGTGTCGCACAGGAACAGGTTGCGGCCCGGCAGCATCAGCAGGTTCATTGCCGCGTAGTGCTCGGCGCCCTGCGCACGGCCCAGCACCTGCTCGATGAACTTCAGGTGCGTGTGGTACGTGTCGATCATCCCGCAGATCATGCCGTCCGCGTCGCCCAGGTGCACGAGCATCGCGCCGATCAGCGTGTTGAACTTGCGCAGCGCGGCCTTCGCGACTTCCGGCGTGACGCCGTCACGCGCGCCGATCTCGTGGTACGCCTGCCAGTAGCGGTGGTAGCGCGTATCGTCTTCCGGATTCACGATCTCGAAATCGACGCCCGCCTTCAGCTTCGAGCCGATCTTCGCGAGGCGCATCTCGACGACCGACGGACGGCCGACGATGATCGGCTTCGCGATCTTTTCCTGCAGCACGAACTGCGCGGCGCGCAGCACGCGCTCGTCCTCGCCCTCGGCGAACACGATGCGCGCCTGCTTCGTCTTCGCGGTCGCGAACACCGGGCGCATCACCATGCCGGTGCGGTAGACGGTCGCGCCGAGTTGCTCGCGGTATGCGTCCATGTCCTGGATCGGACGCGTGGCGACGCCCGAATCCATCGCGGCTTGCGCGACGGCCGGCGCGATCTTGATGATCAGGCGCGGATCGAACGGCTTCGGAATCAGGTAGTCCGGCCCGAACTCGAGCGAGTGGCCTTCATACGCCTTCGCGACTTCCTCGCTCTGGTCGGTTTCCTGGGCCAGCTCGGCGATCGCGCGCACGCACGCGAGCTTCATTTCTTCCGTGATCGTCGTCGCGCCGACGTCGAGCGCGCCGCGGAAGATGAACGGGAAGCACAGCACGTTGTTGACCTGGTTCGGGTAGTCCGAACGGCCGGTCGCGACGATCGCGTCCGGGCGCACGGCCTTCGCGTCTTCCGGGCGGATTTCCGGCTCCGGGTTCGCGAGCGCCAGGATCAGCGGGCGCTCGCCCATCGTCTTGACCATGTCCTGCTTCAGCACGCCCGCGCTCGAGCAGCCGAGGAACACGTCCGCGCCGACGATCGCGTCGGCGAGCGTGCGCGCGTCGGTGGTCGCCGCATAGCGCTGCTTCGACGGGTCGAGGTTGCCGCGCCCTTCGTAGATCACGCCCTTCGAATCGGCGACGAGGATGTTCGACTTCGTGAGACCCAGGTTCACCAGCAGGTCCAGACACGCGATCGCTGCCGCGCCCGCGCCGGAACACACGAGCTTCACTTCGGACAGCTTCTTGCCGACGACCTTCAGGCCGTTCAGGATCGCGGCCGACGCGATGATCGCGGTGCCGTGCTGGTCGTCGTGGAAGACGGGGATCTTCATGCGCTCGCGCAGCTTCTGCTCGATGTAGAAGCACTCCGGCGCCTTGATGTCCTCGAGGTTGATGCCGCCGAGCGTCGGCTCGAGCATCGCGATCGCCTCGACGAGCTTGTCGGGGTCGGACTCGGACAGTTCGATGTCGAACACGTCGATGCCCGCGAACTTCTTGAACAGGCAGCCCTTGCCTTCCATCACCGGCTTCGCGGCCAGCGGGCCGATGTTGCCGAGGCCCAGCACGGCCGTGCCGTTCGTGATGACGCCGACGAGATTCCCGCGCGACGTGTACTTCTGCGCGTCGAGCGGATCGGCGTGGATCGCCTCGCACGCCGCGGCGACGCCCGGCGAATACGCGAGCGACAGATCGAGCTGGTTCGACAGCGGCTTGGTCGGGGTGACCGAAATCTTGCCGGGTTTCGGGTTCAGGTGATAAGCGAGAGCGGCCTGCTTCAGTTGTTCGTCCATGATTGACCTGCGAGAGACATGCGAAATTTTTGACGGTTCAGTACACAGCACCTTGGGCCGCGTCTGCTTGAATCGAGGGGGTGGTCGACTGCGAGACGGCACGCGACGCGCCGGGTCGGCACGCCATCGAACCTTGGCGGGTGGCAAGAGGAAAGTACAAAGTACTGAACGATTTCTAAGGGTCGCCTAGTGTACACCCCCTAAATGCCGCCTGTTGGTGCAGCGCGGCATCCTTGCCATCAGCATCGGGCTGGTCGTGTCCCGTTTGTTTCACCGGTGGCGAGCCGCGCGCCGAACCTGCGCGAATTCCGCCGAAAACCGGCCTGAATCGGGTAAAATAGCGGGCTACGCGCGCAGCGATGCGATTGTTGGCCCGATGGGTCCGTCGATCGCACCCCGGCCCCCCGGGCAGGTTCCCCTTGCTGCGCCACCGGGCCCGCGCCCGCTCTTCGCTCATCACCCAAGGAATGCCCATGACAGGCTACGATCGTCAGTCGATCTCGGATACGACCGCCAAAATCCTGCTCGAAGTGCAGGCGGTGCACTTCAACGCCGAAAAACCGTTCATCTTCACGTCCGGCTGGGCAAGCCCCGTCTACATCGACTGCCGCAAGCTGATCTCGTATCCGCGCGTGCGTCGTGCGCTGATGGAAATGGCGGAAACGACGATCATGCGCGACGTCGGCTTCGAGCAGATCGACTCGGTGGCGGGCGGCGAGACGGCCGGCATCCCGTTCGCGGCATGGCTCGCGGACCGCATGATGGTGCCGATGCAGTACGTGCGCAAGAAACCGAAGGGCTTCGGCCGCAACGCGCAGATCGAGGGTCATCTGGAAGAAGGCTCGCGCGTGCTGCTGGTGGAAGACCTGACGACCGACAGCCGCAGCAAGATCAACTTCGTCAACGCGCTGCGCACCGCGGGCGCGACGGTGAACCACTGCTTCGTGCTGTTCCACTACAACATCTTCAAGGAAAGCGTGTCGGTCCTGAAGGACATCGATGTCGACCTGCACGCGCTGGCGACCTGGTGGGACGTGCTGCGCGTCGCGAAGGCGTCGGGCTACTTCGAGACCAAGACGCTCGACGAAGTCGAGAAGTTCCTGCATGCGCCGGCCGAGTGGTCGGCCGCGCACGGCGGCGCGACGGCCCCGAAGGAGTAACGCCGAGCCGGCACGCAGCCGGCACCCTGGCTGAAAAAACCGCTCGCCTGGCCGCGAGCGGTTTTTTTTCGTCCGTCGATCGGCATCGCGGCCGGCCCGAATCGCGGGCCACGGCATGCATCGCTCATCGAACCCTAATGCTAGACTTGATCCATCGTCGCCATCAGCTGCGCGGGCAACGCACAACGCCAACAATGCCGGGAGCATCGGCCCGGCCCACGTGACGGGAGAAGCGCCATATGCGTGTGGATCGCCGGATCACTTCGCCTGCGTCCCCGGGTCGTTCGTCTCCGTTCATCGCCGTCCTGCTCTGCGCCGCCGCCGCGTGCGCTGCGTTCACCACCCTGCCCGCGCGCGCGGAAGGCCCGTTCACCGTGTCGAGCGACGAGCTGACGCCCGGCGGGCGCGTCGGCGCCGCGAACGTGTTCGACCGCGGCGACTGCAAGGGCGACAACCGTTCGCCGCAGCTCAGGTGGCGCAACCCGCCGCCCGGCACGCGCGGCTACGCGATCACGATCTTCGATCCCGATGCACCGGGGCACGGCTGGTGGCACTGGGCCGTCGCCGGCATCCCGGCGAGCGTCACGAGCCTGCCGGCCGACGCGAGCGCGTCGGGCTTCCTGCGTCGCATCGGTGCGAGCGAGGCGCGCAACGACTTCGGGATCGACGGCTACGGCGGCCCGTGCCCGCCGCCCGGCAAGCCGCACCGCTACGTGATCACCGTCTACGCGCTGAAGGGCACGGACCTGCGCATCGGGCAAGGACGCCCCGCCCCGATGTTCGAGCACGAAATCGGCACGCTGACGATCGGCACCGCACAGCTCACGGTCACGTACGGGCAGTAAGCGCTCGCGTGTCCGCCGTGAGGCGTGTGCCGTGTGTCTCCGGTTGCCGGTCGCCGATCTCCAGTTTCCGGTCGCCGGTCGCCGGTCGCCGGTCGCCGGTCGCGATTGTCCGCGCCTGCGAATTTCTGTGCGCCGCCCGCGCGCTTTTCTCCCGTCATTTCGGCTTGCTAGACTCGGCGGCACCGGTCGCGGCATCCCGCCGCGCATCCGTCGCGCCGCCCGACCGCGGCGCGTGACGCGGCTGGCCGCGGTGCCCGCCGTTTCGTCCCCTTCCGGAGAACGCTTCATGTCGAACATCGTCATCGTCTATCACAGCGGCTACGGTCACACGCAGAAACTGGCCGACGCCGTCCATGCAGGCGCGCAGGACGCCGGCGCCACCGCACGCCTGATCGCCGTCGGCGAGCTCGACGACGCGGGCTGGGCCGCGCTCGACGCGGCGGACGCGATCGTCTTCGGCGCGCCGACCTACATGGGCGGCCCGTCCGCGCAGTTCAAGCAGTTCGCCGATGCCACGTCGAAACCGTGGTTCACGCAGAAATGGAAGGACAAGATCGCCGCGGGCTTCACGAACTCCGCGACGATGAACGGCGACAAGTTCTCGACGATTCAGTATTTCGTCACGCTGGCGATGCAACATGGGATGGTGTGGGTCGGCACGGGCATGATGCCGGCCAACTCGAAGGCGGCCACCCGCAACGACATCAACTACGTCGGCGGCTTCACGGGCCTGCTCGCGCAGTCGCCGGCGGACGCGACGCCCGACGAGGGCCCGCTGCCCGGCGACCTCGAGACCGCGAAGGCGTTCGGGCGGCGCGTCGCCGAAGCGACCGCCCGCTGGCTGGCCGGCGGCCGCTGAACGCGGCGGCACGCGCGAGCGCTCGCGCCGCCGGTGACACGGCAACGCGGCGCAGGCGCGTGACAGGGACACAAGACGGCCCGCGGGCCGTCTTTTTTTCGCCCCGTGCGGTGCAGGCCCGCCGGATGACGTCTTAAAATGGCGGTTTCAGGGCGCCGCGGCTCCCGTTTCATTCAGTGAGAGCGAAATGAGCACCAAAGTTTTTGTCGACGGCCAGGAAGGTACGACCGGCCTCAAGATCTTCGAATACCTGTCGGCGCGCAGCGACATCGAGATCCTGCGCATCGATGAAGCGAAGCGCAAGGACGTCGACGAGCGCCGCCGCCTGATCAATGCGTCGGACGTCACGTTCCTGTGCCTGCCGGACGTCGCATCGCGCGAATCGGCATCGCTGGTCGAGAACCCGGACACGACGCTGATCGACGCGAGCACCGCGTTCCGCACGAGCGCCGACTGGGCATACGGCCTGCCGGAACTGACCCGCGCGCAGCGCGAGAAGATTCGCACGTCGAAACGCATCGCCGTGCCGGGCTGCCACGCGTCGGCCTTCGTGCTCGCGATGCGTCCGCTCGTGGATGCCGGCATCGTCGCGCCGACCTTCGCCGCGCACAGCTACTCGATCACCGGCTACAGCGGCGGCGGCAAGTCGATGATCGCCGAATACGAAAACGCGGCGCCGGGCGGCAAGCTCGCGAGCCCGCGTCCGTACGCGCTCGCGCTGGCGCACAAGCACCTGCCGGAAATGGCCGCGCACACGGGCCTCGCGCACGCGCCGATCTTCACGCCGATCGTCGGGCCGTTCCTGAAGGGCCTGGCCGTGACGACCTACTTCTCGCCCGAACAGCTCGCGAAGCGCGCAACGCCGCAGGACGTGCAGCGCGTGTTCGCCGAGTACTACGCGGACGAGCCGTTCGTGCGCGTCGCGCCGTTCAACGCGGAGGCGAACCTCGACAGCGGCTTCTTCGACGTGCAGGCGAACAACGACACGAACCGCGTCGACCTGTTCGTGTTCGGCAACGAGGAGCGCTTCGTCACGGTCGCGCGCCTCGACAACCTGGGCAAGGGCGCATCGGGCGCCGCGATCCAGTGCATGAACCTCAACATCGGCGCCGCCGAGGATCAAGGCCTCAAGCGCTGATTCAACTTGCATGCGATGCAAAGCCGGCCGCTGGCCGGCTTTTTATTTGCCCGCATCAAGCAATAAATAAAAATCCGGATCACGCATTTACAAATATTTACAAGCTTTCCATTGCGTAATTGCCGGCAAATTAATTTGCCCCTTTCTCCAGTCAATCCCGAATAGGGATAAACCGGATATCGCCGCTTTAAACGCTGCCGTTATACGCGTGAAGGCCTCGAGCGCCGTCCGTGCGTGGCAGCCGCCCCACTCCGGCAGCACTCCAGCGCCCTCCGCGCGTTTTAATTCTTACTGAAAGCGCTATCCCGCAAGGATTCATCGCGCGCACGTTGTTTCAATCGTCTTTTTTAGACGAGTTCATCAATTGACAGCAAAAATCCTGGCAGCGACATTAGCTCGCACAATTAAACGATTGGAGACAGCGGCATGTCGCACGCCTTATCAAAGGGGGTGGCAACGGCCTTTGCCATCGCCCCTTTCCTGATTGCCTGTGGGGGAGGAGACGGCGGCTCGCCCGCGCCGATCGAGGCCCCTCAATGTTCCGGATCGAGCTGCGGCACGCAAGGGCCGCCGCCGTCGCAGCCCGTCAACGGCGCGCTGTGCCCGGCCGACGCCGACATCGTGAAGAGCACCTACCTCGGCGGCGCCGGCAGCGGCGAGATCGTCAGCGTCAACATCGACGCGGTCGCGATGACGTACACGCTCAAGTGGCTCGAATCGCCGATTCCGCTCGCGACCGGCACGGTCACGCCGAGCCGCGCCGGCACCACGATCACCGGCAAGGTCATCCACCCGCCGACCGGCGCGCTGCCGACCGCGGAGCAGACGCGCTGCGCGTTCGTCTTCACGCCGGGTTCGGGCAAGGCACCGAACGGCTCGACCTATTCGACGGCCGCCGACTTCAACCAGGCGAACCCGCCGATGCTGCTGGTCGGCATGGGCGTCGCGGGCGGCGGCATCCCCGGCGCGACGGTGCAGTACGACGGGCTGACGATCACCGTCGCCGGCGTCCCGATCTACAAGAACGTCGGCCAGGTGCCGAACCGCCACTTCGACTTCTACCCGTTCCTCGGCTTCGCGAACACGACGACCGACCTCACGAAGCTGCCGGGCACCTACAACGCGCTGCTCTACCACCTCGTGCCGTCGGGCAACTACGCGACGAAGGGCACGAATTCGAGCGAGACGTTCGATGCGAACGGCGCGTGCACGTCGACGAGTGCGGGGGGCTGCCAGACGACCGGCGATCCGTGGACCGTCAACACCGCGAACGGCGGCTACCTCGACAGCACGAAGGCACCGCAGATCCTGCCGCAGACGGCGCTGCCGATCGTCGGCACGACCGGCAAGTCGGCGACCGCGCACATGGTCATCGGCCAGCTCAACGGCGCGACCGTGCCGGTGGTGGTCCGCACGGGCTACGTGTATCTGGGCACCGACCTCGCGCTGCACACCGACGCCAAGGTCGACGACGAATCGGGCATCGCGGTGCTCGGCAAGGCAACGGCGATCCAGTCGGGCGCGATCGACGGCGGCTACGCGGGCGCGGATTCGAACTTCAAGTACACGGCGGCACTGATCCGCGGCAGCAACGCGTCGTTCATCAACCCGACCACGCAGGCCGAGGAAGACGCCTTCACGCTCGACTACGGTCAGGGAACGCCGGGCCTGCTGAACACGACGACGACGCCGGCGAACGGTGCGACCTATCCGTCCGCATCGGGCGTGGTGATCGCGACGGGCGGCCTGTACGCGGCGCTGATCCAGGGCACGGTGAACGGCGGCGTCACGTCGACGTCGGCGAACTCGAGCACGTCGTCGACACCGTACTTCGGCGTGGGCGCGCAGATCAGCAAGTAACGATCGAGGACGCGGCGGCCGGTGCGCCGCCGCGGGATGCAGGGAAGGCACGCAACGACGGCGCCCGGCACGGCGCAGCAGCACGAGCACAAGCAACAGAAGCGGCCGACAGGGAGCCGGCCGCCCGACAAGACAAATCTGGAGGAGCAACATGAAGCGCAACCTCGTTCTCGCGGCGGCCCTTGCCGCCCCCCTTCTTTCCGCATGCGGCGGTGGCGGCGGCGACAACCCGCCCCCGCTCGTTGAAGACCGGCTCTGCCCCGCCACGCTCGACTACAACACCGTGTACACCGGCGGCGCGGGCAGCGGCGAACTGGCCAAGGTCCAGCTCGACACGACCAAGATGACCTGGCAGGTCACCTATGTCGAATCGCCGGTGCCGCAAAAGACCGGCACCGTTACGCCGACCCGCGCAGGCACCGTCGACAGCGGCACGCTCACGCAGGAAACGATGCTGCCGACCAACAAGCTGAACCAGTGCGCATTCCGGCTGAACGGCGCGAGCCTCGATGCGTCGCGTCCGGCGCGCATCTTCGTCGGCTTCGGTGTCGCGGGCGGCACGATTCCCGGCAAGGAGATCCAGTTCGACGGCGTGCTCGGCCAGGCCGCGGTGCCCGACACGAAATTCCCGTACTACCCGTTCATCGGCTTCTCGTCGATCGAAACCGACATCACGAAGGTCGCGGGCACGTACAGCCACATCGGCTTCGGCGAAGTGCCGTCGCAGAAATTCGCGCCGGCGTCGATCGATGCGAAGGTGACGATCAACGCGGACGGCACGTGGACCAAGTGCGACACGACAGGCCAGTTCGCCGGCGGCGCGTGCATGCAGCAGGGCACGAACTTCGTGCAGTCGGCCGACGGCAGCGGCGCGTTCCAGAGCAACAACTACCGGAGCCAGCTGAGCCCGACGCTGTCGGCGACGCCGCAAGGCAAGGGCTTCATGATCGTCGGCAAGCTGCGCAACCAGCTGGTGCCGATCCTCGTGCGCACGGGTGTCGCGAACCCGAACCCGACGCCCGACAGCAACGGTGTGCCGGGCCTGACCGCCGACGACGAATCGAGCATCTCGATCCTCGCGCCGCAGACCGCGATCGCGGCGGGGTCGCAAAACGGCGAATACATCGGCGTAGACAGCCAGTTCGACTACCGGACCACCGCGCTGATCAACAACCAGGCCACGCTGCTCGATCCGTTCCAGCCGTCGCAGGCCTCGCTCGCGACCGCGCTTGACCTGGATTACACGCAGAAGGTGCCGGGCACGGTCACGACGATCCACACGGGTTCGGGCAGCACGTCGCCGACCGGCAAGTTCATCTTCACGGGTGGCGTGTTCGGTTTCCTCGACAACGCGGGTTCGACGCCGTATTTCACGATCGGCGCGTTCGTCCAGTAAGCGGGGGAAGCCGTGATGAAGAAGACCCTTCTCTGCGCGGCGGCCGGCGCCGCCGCCCTGGCGCCGCTCGCGGCGCACGCGCAGAGCGCCGGCAGCAACGTCGTCACGCTGGGCTGGTTCCACGTGATGCCTCAGCAGAGCAGCACGCCGATGACGACCAACGTCGCGCCGACGCCGATCAACACGCCGCTGCGGCTGCCGCCGTCGTTCACGTCGCCGGGCACCGGGCTGCGTACGAGCGGCGCCGACACGGTCGGCCTGACGGTCAGCCACTTCCTGACCGATCACATCGCGGTCACGTCGGTGGCGGGCGTGCCGCCGGTGTTCAAGGTGTCGGGTCAAGGCACGATCAAGCCGCCCGGCCCGGCCGGCGCGCTCGGCACGCAGAACATCGGCCTCGCCTCGGTGAACCCGATCGTGAAGAGCGTGCGGCAGTGGAGCCCGGCGGCGATCCTGCAGTACTACTTCGGGGCGGCGACCGCGAAGTTCCGGCCGTTCCTCGGCCTCGGCGTGTCGTACAACTGGTTCAGCGACCTGCAACTCAACACGAACTTCATCAAGCAGACGCAGGACAACCTCGGCGCGATTCTCGCCGCGGGCGCGGGCAAGCCGGGTACGACATCGGTAGAGGCGAAGGCGTCGTCGTCATGGCAGCCGGTGTTCAACGCGGGCCTGCAGTACAACATGACCGAGCATTTCGGGCTGGTCGCGTCGGTGACCTACATCCCGCTGAAGACGACGTCGACGGTGACGATCAAGGCGGCCGACGGCACGGTGCTCTCCGAGTCGAAATCGGACCTGAAGGCCGACCCGATCATCAGCTACGTCGGGATGACCTACAAGTTCTGACGGCGGCGACGGAGGATGAGCGGACGGCCCGCGCAAAAAACGCGGGCAAAAAAAAAAGCCCGCCTAAGAGGCGGGCTGAATCCATATCAGAGGAGACATGGAGGAGACAGGTGTAACTATAGCGAATCAATTTCTGCATTGCAACATTTCCGTAGAGAAAATAAGGATTTTCCCTCGACTGCGCACTCTAGATCGCTAGTTCGAATCCGACCCCTTCCCGTTCTCCCGGTCGAGCACCTCGCCCAGCGTGTCGCGCAGCAGCGCGACCGGCCGCGTCAGGCGGCCCGGCAGCGCGCCGTGCACGATCCACACGTTGATCCGCGTTTCCAGCCCCGCCGTTTCCACCACCCTCAGCGCATCGCGATGCTTGCTGCGCGCCAGTGCGTTCGGCGACGCGATCCCGATGCCGGCACCGCGCGCGACGAGCGACAGCTGCAGCTCCGAGCCGAACGCCTCGACCGCGACGTCGAACGGCAGCCCCGCGGCGCCGAGCGCGCGGCTCAGGGCCGAACGCATCCCGCAGCCGTCCTGGCTCAGCACCCACGGAAAACCCGACAGCACGTCGAGCGACAGCGGGCCGGCCGGCAGCGGGAAATCGCGCGCGGCGACCAGCACCGTCGGCTGCGTGCCGAGCGGCGTGGCCGTCAGCGTGTCGGGCAGCGCCGCGCTGGCCGGCACCATGACCGCCGCGACATCGAGCGTGCCGCGCTCGATGCCCTGCACGAGCGCCGGCGACCAGCCGGCCGTCACGCGCAGCGTCAGCCGCGGAAACGCGTCGCGCAGCCGGTCGATCGGCCGCTCGAGCGCCAGCTCGGACAGGAACGGCGGCACGCCGATGCGCAGTTCGCCCGACGGCTCGCTGTCGGGCGCACCGGCCGCCATCAATGCGTCGACCGCACCCAGCACGTTGCGCGCGAGCGCATAGACGTCGCGCCCGGCGGCGGTCGGCTTCAGCGGCTTGCTCTGCCGCTCGAGCAGCGGCATGCCCAGGAGCGTCTCGAGGTTCTGCACGCGTCGCGTGAGGCCCGGCTGCGTGAGATGGAGCTTCGCCGCGGCCGCGACCATCGACCCGCTGTCGACCACCGCGACGAACGCCTGGAGATCACGCGTATTCAAAGCAAACTCGCATAATCATGTTAGACATATTTCAATTGTCGCATAAACATCCGGCACCTACGATGGGGATTCCTTCGCTCGACGCCCCCAGGTTTCCGATGAACTGCCCTGCCGACTCCCGCCCCGCCCCCGGCCGCGCCGCGCACGTTGCACCGCCCGTGCTGAGCACGGGCATGACGCTCTTCTTCGCCGCGACGGTCGGCGTGATCGTGATGGACCTGTTCGCCGCGCAACCGCTGACGGGCCCGATCAGCGCCGACCTGCACCTGCCGCCCGGTCTCGCGGGCCTCGTCGCGACGCTGCCGCAACTCGGCTACGCAGCCGGCCTCGTGCTGCTCGTGCCGCTCGTCGACCTGCTCGAGAACCGCCGGCTGATCGTCGCGACGCTCGTCGCGTGCGCGGCCGCGCTCGCGCTGCCGGCGTTCACGCAGTCCGGCACCCTCTTCCTGCTCGCGACGCTGGCCGCCGGCGCCGCGTCGAGCGTGATCCAGATGCTGGTGCCGATGGCCGCGTCGATGGCGCCCGAAGCGCAGCGCGGCCGCGCGGTCGGCAACGTGATGAGCGGGCTGATGCTCGGCATCCTGCTGTCACGGCCGCTCGCCAGCCTGATCGCGGGCACGGCCGGCTGGCGCGCGTTCTACGCGCTGGCCGCGCTCGCGAACGCGGCGATCGCGGCAGTGCTCGCGCTGCGCTTGCCACCGCGCGTGCCGCCGGCTGCGGCCGGCTATCGCGCGCTGCTCGCGTCGATGGGCCGGCTGCTGGCCGACGAAGCGGTGCTGCGCCGGCATGCGCTGTCGGCCGCGCTCGCGATGGCCGCGTTCAGCGCGTTCTGGACCGCCGTCGGGCTGCGGCTCGCGCAGCCGCCGTTCGGCCTCGACCTGCACGGCATCGCGCTGTTCGCGTTCGCCGGCGCGAGCGGCGCGATCGTCACGCCGCTGGCCGGCCATGTCGGCGATCGTGGCCACGGCCCGGCCGCGCAGCGCATCGCGCACGTGACGATGCTCGCGGCGCTCACTGTGCTCGGCATCGCCGGCGCCGGCTGGTTCGGCTTCGATGCGCACGCGCATCGCGGCGTCGCGCTGGCGCTGCTGGCCGGCGGCGCGGCGCTGCTCGACGCGGGCGTGATCGTCGACCAGACGATCGGCCGCCGGGAAATCAACCTGCTGAACCCGGCCGCACGCGGGCGGCTGAACGGGCTGTTCGTCGGGTTGTTCTTCGTCGGCGGCGCGCTCGGCGCGGCGCTGGCGGGCAGCGCATGGGCGTGGGGCGGGTGGAGCGCCGTGTGCGGCGTCGGCTTCGCATTCGCGGGCGCGGCCGCGGCGTTCGGCTTGTCGGGCGGGCGCCGGACCGGCACCGCGGCGTGGCCGCGCGCGTAACGCGGGCCCGGACATGAAAACGCCCGGCCCTCTGACGAGGCGCGGGGCGTCCGGCGGGCCGCGCGGCCGCGCTGGCCGAAATCAGTGACGGACCAGCGCCATCATCGCGCCGAAGCCGACGAAGATGCCGCCCGTCAGCCGGTTGAACACCTTCGCGACGCTCTGGCTCTTCAGCGTCGCGCCGATGCGCGTGCCGAACGACGCGTAGACGAGATACCAGCTGACCTCGATCACCGCGAACGTGACGACGAGGATGCAGAACTGCGGCAGCGTCGGCTCGGCTGCATTGATGAACTGCGGCAGCAGCGCGGCCGCGAACAGGATCGCCTTCGGGTTGCTGCCCGCGACCAGGAAACCGTTGCGGAACAGCGCCCAGCGTGATGCCGACGCGCCTTGCGAAACCGCATCGACGTCCGCGGCCGGCGTGTCGTCGACGCGCGCGCGCCACGCCTTCACGCCGAGATAGATCAGGTAGGCGGCGCCCGCGAAGCGCAACGCATCGAACGTCGTCGGCCACGCCTCGAGCACCGCCCCGAGCCCCGCCGCGGACACCGCGAGCATCAGCACCAGCGCGCTCAGGCAGCCGGCCATCGTCGACGCCGAACGGCGCAGCCCATGCTGCGCGCCGTGCGTCATCACGAGCAGCATGTTCGGACCCGGAATCGCCGACACGACGAACACCGTCGCCACGAAAAGCCACCACGTATGCAGGTTCATGACCGCCCCGATCGAAAGAGAAATGAAATGTCGATTATGCCGTGCGCGCGGCGTTTTTGTCCCGCGTCGGCTCAGCGGCCCGCGCGGCGCAGCGCGACTTCGCCGAGCACCGCGAAGTCCTGTTCGCCGCCGCCGTGCGCGAGCGCATCGAGCAGGCTGTCGCGCACGACGCTCGCCACCGGCAGCGGCACCGACGCTGCGTCGCCGGCCTCCAGCGCGAGCCGCACGTCCTTCAGCCCGAGGCGCGCCTTGAAGCGCGCGGGTTCGTAGCTGCGCTCGGCGATCATCCCGCCGTAGCCTGCGTAGACCGGCCCCGGGAACACGCTGTTCGTGATCACGTCGAGGAAATCGCGCATCGCGACGCCGTGCGCGCCGAGCAGCGCGGACGCCTCGCCGAGCGTCTCGATCGCCGACGCGAGCGTGAAATTCGCCGCGATCTTCGCGACGTTCGCATGCTGCGGCAGCGAGCCGAACCGCCAGGTCTTCTGGCCGATCGCGTCGAACAGCGGCTGCACGCGGTCGATCGCCTCGGCCGGGCCGCCGGCCATGATCGTCAGGCGCGCGGCCGCCGCGACGTCCGGGCGTCCCATCACGGGCGCGGCGACGTACTCGAGGCCGCGTGACGCATGCGCGTGCGCGAGCGACTCGGCGAGCGCGACCGACACCGTCGCCATGTTCACGTGGATCAGGCCGCGCGGCGCCTGCGCGAGCAGCGCGTCGTCGAATACTTCGCGCGCGGCCGCGTCGTCGGCGAGCATCGAGAACACGGCGTCGCCGCGAAACGCGTCGGCCGGCGTCGCGACGATCTGCGCGCCCAGCGCGGCGAGCGGCTCGGCGCGCTCGCGCGACCGGTTCCAGACCCGCACGGCGTGCCCCGCCTTCAGCAGGTTCGTCGCGATCGCCTGCCCCATTTCGCCCAGCCCGATAAATCCGAGATCCATTTCCCCGCTCCTTCGACCCGTGAAGCGGGGAGTTAAACACAGATGGCGGCGGCCTGCAGCCCCCGGCGACCGGCCGTGCGCGGTGCGATACTGCGCCAATGGCGACCGCGACCTTCCGCTTCCACGGCGAACTGAACGCGTTTCTCGCGCGCGAGCAGCGCGAGTGCGCATTCGCGCACGCGTTTGCCCGCGACGCGACGGTCAAGCACGCGATCGAGGCGCTCGGCGTCCCGCATACGGAAATCGGCCGGCTCTGCGTGAACGGCGCACCGGCCGCCCTCGACCGGCCGCTCGGCGACGGCGACCGCGTCGACATCCATCCGGAGCGCGCGCAGCCGGCGGCCGCCTCGCCGCTGCCGCAACCGGACCGCTGGCGCTTCGTCGCCGACGCGCATCTCGGCGGCCTCGCGCAGCTGCTGCGCCTCGCCGGCTTCGACACCTGCTACGACAACCACTACCGCGACGACGAACTCGCGGCGCTCGCCGCGCGCGAAGGCCGGATCGTGCTGACCCGCGACCGCGAGCTGCTGAAGCGCCGCGCGGTCGTGCGCGGCTGCTACCTGCATGCGCAGCAGCCGGACGCGCAGCTGCGCGAGCTGTTCGCGCGGCTCGATCTCGCGCCGCACATGCGGCCGTTCCGGCTGTGCCTGCGCTGCAACGCGCCGCTGCACGCGCTCGATGCGGCGGACGCCGCGCCGCGCGTGCCGCCGGGCGTGCGCCAGCGGCACCGGCGCTTTGCCGCGTGCGACGTGTGCCGGCGCGTGTTCTGGGAAGGGTCGCACTGGCGGCGCATGCGCGCGGTGGTCGATGCGATGCGCGCGCCGCCGCCCGATGCCCTCGAGTTTCCGGACGTGGCGGACGCCTGAAAGAAGAAAACCCCGCAGGCCGAAGCATGCGGGGTTTCGCGACGGCCGGCCGGCAGCGGCGACCCCGGCGGAGCGTGCTTAGTTCTGCGCGCCTGCGTCGTTCCGGACGTGGCGGACGCCTGAAAAAACAAAACCCCGCAGGCCGGAGCGTGCGGGGTTTCGCGACAGGGAGCCGGCAGCGCCGGCCCGGTGAAGCGTGCTTAGTTCTGCGTGCCTGCGTCGTTCGTGCCGGCGGCCGAAGCGGCTGCGGCCTTCGCCTTGCCCTTGGCCGAACCGTGTTGCTTCAGCTGGTGCTTCGGCTTGCTGTGATCCTTCTTGGCCGGTGCCGGTGCAGCGGCCGACGTGTCGGCTGCCGGCGCCGACGCCTGTGCGAATGCCGAAACCGATGCGAGAGCGAATGCTGCGGTCATGATCGAAGCGAGCGTCTTCTTCATTGTTCTTCCTTTAGCGGAGAAAAAGTCAAACGTACCGGTAAGAGATGCGAGGCATCCGCATCGGAACATCAGTCGCGCCGGGCTCCCGGTCGCCACCGGACGGGTTGGCTCTCGCCTTTCCGCCTCGGCAAATACTGACGCACAGGCTCCATAACGCATCGCCCGCGCGGCGAGTTGACATGCAGCTTGCATCGTTCGGGTTTCCCCGGGGGGCACGGGTTTCGCGCCCGCGCGACGCGCCGCCGGGACCTGCGTCAATCGTCCGACAAACCGGCTCTCGCGCCCGTCGCGCCGACGCTATACTGGCCACCTTCCGTCCCAACCGGACGCGGCCGGTCACGAGACCGCCGCCGTCGCAAGGCGCCCAAATTGCCCGATCACAATCTGGACAAACTGAAAATCGACCGGCGTCCGATCGCACCCGCGCCACGCCGGCGCCGGTGGGTCCGCTACGCGGTCGCCGCAGCGCTCGTCATCGTCGCGATCGTCGCCGCGCTGGCACTCACCGGCCGGCCGACGGTCGACACGACCTCCGTCACGTCCGCCTACCCGTACCAGAACGACACCCAGCTCAACGCGACCGGCTACGTCGTGCCGCAGCGCAAGGCGGCGGTCGCGTCGAAGGGCCAGGGGCGCGTCGAGTGGCTCGGCGTGCTCGAAGGCACGCGCGTGAAGAAGGACGAGATCATCGCGCGGCTCGAAAGCCGCGACGTGCAGGCGTCGCTGGCACAGGCACGCGCGCAGGCGCAGGTCTCCCGTGCGAACCTCGGCGTCGCGCAGGCAGAGCTGAAGGATGCGGAGATCGCGCTGCGCCGCACCGCCGCGCTCGCGCCGAAGGGCGCGGTGCCGGCCGCGCAGCTCGACATCGACACGGCCCGCGTGAACAAGGCACGCGCGTCGGTCAACAGCGACGAAGCCGCGATCGCGTCCGCCGAAGCCAATGCGCAGGCCGCGCAGGTCGCGGTCGACCAGACGGTGATCCGCGCGCCGTTCGACGGGATCGTGCTCGCGAAGCACGCGAACGTCGGCGACAACATCACGCCGTTCTCGTCCGCGTCGGACAGCAAGGGCGCGGTCGTGACGATCGCCGACATGGACACGCTCGAGGTCGAGGCCGACGTCGCCGAATCGAACATCGCGAAGATCCGCGCGGAGCAGCCGTGCGAGATCCAGCTCGACGCGCTGCCCGACATGCGCTTCGCGGGCCGCGTGTCGCGCATCGTGCCGACCGTCGACCGCTCGAAGGCGACGGTGCTCGTGAAGGTGCGTTTCGTCGACCGCGACGAGCGCGTGCTGCCCGACATGAGCGCGAAGATCGCGTTCCTGTCGAAGCCGGCGTCGCCGCAGGACCGGCAGCCGGTGACGGCCGTGCAGGCGAGCGCGGTGGTCGAGCGCGACGGCCGCCCGGTCGTGTTCGTCGTGAAGGACGACACGGTGCGTGCGACGGCGGTGACCCGAGGCGCGCGGATCGGCGAACTCGTCGCGATCCGCGGCGTGAAGCCCGGCGATACGGTCGTGCTCGCGCCGGGCGCGAAGCTGAAGGACGGCGCGAAAGTCGCCGTCGCGAAGAAGTAGCGTGGCGCGCGTGAACGACGCCTCGCCGCCCCTCGTCGAGATCAGCCACGTCGCGAAGTCGTACCGGCGCGGCAACCAGGTCGTGCCGGTGCTGACCGACATCACGCTCGACATCGGCTCAGGCGACTTCGTCGCGCTGATGGGGCCGTCGGGTTCCGGCAAGAGCACGCTGCTCAATCTCGTCGCCGGCATCGACCGGCCCGACAGCGGCGAGCTGCGCGTGGGCGGCCTCGACATCTCGCGGCTCGAGGAAGCGCAACTGGCCGAATGGCGCGCGGCGAACGTCGGCTTCATCTTCCAGTTCTACAACCTGATGCCGGTGCTCACCGCGTTCGAGAACGTCGAGCTGCCGCTGATGCTCACGCACCTGTCGCGCCGCGAACGGCGCGAGCGCGTCGAGCTGGTGCTCGACATGGTGAATCTCGGCGACCGGACCAGCCATTACCCGTCCGAGCTGTCGGGCGGCCAGCAGCAGCGCGTCGCGATCGCGCGCGCGCTGATCACCGACCCGGTGCTGATCGTCGCCGACGAGCCGACCGGCGACCTCGACCGCGCGTCGGCCACCGACGTGCTCGCGATGCTGCAGCGGATGAACGCGGAGCTCGGCAAGACGATCATCATGGTGACCCACGATGCGCACGCGGCTGCCGCCGCGCAGTCGCTCGTGCATCTGGAAAAAGGAGAGTTGATCGATGGGCACGCCGTCTGACGGACGGGAGCGCGCACGATGATGGTGTTCAAGCTGATCGCGCGCAACGCGCTGCGGCACCGGCTGCGCACGCTGCTGACCGTGCTCGGGCTGACCATCGCGGTGCTGGCGTTCGGGCTGCTGCACACCGTCGTCGACGCGTGGTACGCGGGCGCGGCCGCCGCGTCGAGCGGCCGGCTCGTCACGCGCAACGCGATCTCGCTCGTGTTCCCGCTGCCGGTCAGCTACGAGAACCGGATCCGCGGCGTCGACGGCGTGACGGCCGTGGTCCGCTCGAACTGGTTCGGCGGCATCTACCGCGACCCGAAGAACTTCTTCGCGAGCTTCGCGGTGTCGGAAAACTACCTCGACCTGTATCCGGAATTCATCCTCCCGGCGCAGCAGCGCGCCGACTACGTCCGCGACCGCCGCGGCTGCCTCGTCGGGCGCCAGCTCGCGACGCAGTTCGGCTTCAAGGTCGGCGACGTGATTCCGCTGAAGGGCACGATCTATCCGGGCACGTGGGATTTCGTCGTGCGCGGCATTCTCGACGGCCGCGACGACTCGACGATCACGCGCCAGCTGGTGTTCCACTGGGACTACCTGAACGAGACGGTGCGCAAGCGCACGCCGAAGCAGGCCGACCAGGTCGGCGTGTTCGTGCTCGGCGTCGCGCACCCGGACGACGGCGCCGCGATCGCGCGCAACGTCGACGCGGTGTTCAGGAACTCGCTCGCCGAAACGCTGACCGAGACCGAACAGGCGTTCCAGCTCGGCTTCGTCGCGATGTCGAACCAGATCATCGCGGCGATCCGCGTCGTGTCGTACGTGGTGATCCTGATCATCATGGCCGTGATGGCGAACGCGATGGCGATGAGCGCGCGCGAACGCACCGCCGAATATGCGACGCTGAAGGCGCTCGGCTTCGGCCCCGGTTTTCTCGCGCTGCTCGTGTTCGGCGAATCAGTCGTGATCGCGGTGGCGGGCGGCGGGCTCGGGATGCTCGCGACGCCGCCGGCCGCGAGCCTCTTCAAGCAGGCCGCGGGCGGCATCTTTCCGGTGTTCAGGGTGTCGGACGGGACGATGGCGCTGCAGGCCGCGTGCTCGATCGCGGTCGGCTTCGCGGCCGCGCTGGTGCCGGCGTGGCAGGCGGCACGCGTGCGCGTGGTCGAAGGCCTGCGGGCGATCGGCTAGAGGCGCGCATCGATGGCCATTCCGCTCACCTACATCGCGCGCAACCTGTGGACCCGGCGGCTCACCACCGCGCTCACCGCGGGCGGGATGGCGCTGGTGATCTTCGTGTTCGCGACCGTGCAGATGCTCGACGCGGGGCTCACGCAGACGCTCGTGTCGACCGGCGAACCCGACAACGTCGTGGTGATCCGCAAGGGCGCGGAAACCGAGATCCAGAGCGCGATCGACCACCAGCAGGCCAACGCGCTCGAGATGCATCCGGCCGTCGCGCTCGGCCCCGACGGCCGGCCGCAGGTGTCGAAGGAAGCCGTCGTGCTGATCTCGCTCGTGAAGACGTCGACCGGCAAGCCGTCGAACGTCGTGATCCGCGGCGTGTCGCCGGCCGGCCTCGCGCTGCGCCCGCGCGTGAAGCTGGTCGCCGGCCGCACGTTCGCGCCGGGCTCGTCGGAGATCGTCGTCGGCAGCGCGATCGCGAAAGGCTTCAGCGGCACGCAGCTCGGCGACCGCCTGCATTTCGCGCAGCGCGACTGGACCGTCGTCGGCATCTTCGACGCGGGCGGCAGCGGCTTCGATTCGGAGATCTGGGGCGACGTCGACCAGCTGATGCAGTCGTTCCGGCGCACCAGCTATTCGTCGATGGTGCTGCGCATCCCGAGCGTCGACGGTTTCGCGCGCTTCAAGGCCGACATCGACGTCGACCCGCGCCTCACCGACGAAGCGAAGCGCGAGCAGACGTTTTACGGCGACCAGTCGAAGGCGCTGTCGACCTTCATCAACATCCTCGGCATCACGCTGTCGACGATCTTCTCGATCGCCGCGATGATCGGCGCGATGATCACGATGTATGCATCGGTCGCGAACCGCACCGCCGAGATCGGCACGCTGCGCGCGCTCGGCTTCAAGCGCATGAACGTGCTCGCCGCGTTCCTGCTGGAGGCGCTGCTGCTCGGCTTCGTCGGCGGCGTCGCGGGGCTCGCGTGCGCGTCGCTGATGGAGTTCGCGTCGTTCTCGACGACCAACTTCCAGACTTTCTCCGACCTGTCGTTCCGCTTCGTGCTGACGCCCGCGATCGTCGTGAAGACGCTGCTGTTCTCGCTCGTAATGGGGCTCGTCGGCGGGTTCCTGCCGGCGATGCGCGCCGCGCGGCTGAGCATCGTCGACGCGCTGCGCGCGCAGTGACGCGTGCGGCCGCTCACGCGCGGCGCTCGCTCGGCACCCACGCGCCGTGGAACCCGGCCGGCACGCGGCGCGGCAGGTGCACGGTCGCGACCGGCGCCGCGTCGATCGCGCGCGCATCGAGGATCACGACGTCGCTCGTATCCGTCGCCGCGCGGTAGACCACCACCAGCAGCCAGCCGTCGTCCTCGTCGGTGCCGCCCGGGCGCGGCACGAACACCGGCTCGCCGTTCTGGTCGCCGGCCGGCACCGCGTAACGCATCGTCGTGCCGCGCATGTGATCGAAGCGCATCACGCCGCGCATCTCGGTGTGGTTCGGCTGCTCGGCCGCATACAGGTAACGGTAGCGGCGCCCGGTCCGGCTTTCGTTGATGCGCGGCAGCTCGATGCCCCCATCGGCGAGCGGCCCCTCGTCGACCAGCCCGTTCGCGGTATCGATCACGTAGCGCCACAGTTCGCCGACCGGGTTGTCGGCGAACCGGCCGGTGCGCGCGTCGAGCCGCAGGAACCACGGATAGCGCACCGCATCGAGCACGATGCACGACGCATCGCAGTCGTACGCGTTCACCACGTGCTGGATGAAGCACGGCTCGATCCCGAACCAGCGCACGTCGCCGCCGTGGCGCGGCATCACGCCGATCCGCGCGTCGCGGTCGTCGTGCCAGCGCAGCGGCATCCGGTGCCCGTGCTTCAGCATCGCGAAGTCGTAACCCACGTTCAGGTCGAGCAGCAGGCTGCGGGTCTCGGTGATCGCGAGGTCGTGCATCATCGACGGCGCGCGCACGTCGACCGTGAGGTCGACGCGCTGCACGCCCTGCGCGTCCGCGACACCGTAGCGCAGCCACGGCGCGCGCCAGTCCGCGCGAAACAGGATCAGTTCGCCGGTCACCGGATCGACCTTCGGATGCGCGGTCATCGCGCCGCCGAACGCCGCGTGCCGCGCGGGCGCACCGAGCGTGTCGAGCGCGGCCGTGATCGCGAGCGGCGCGCCGCCTTCGGCCAGCGCGAGCAATTCGCCCGCGTGCTGCAGCACGCTCACGTTCGGATTCGTGTCGGGCAGATGCGGCGCCTGCTCCGGCGCGTGAACATCGGCCCAGCGGCGCGTGCGGGCCCAGCGGTTCCGGTAACCCGCGGCGCGGCCGCGTTCGAACGCGATCGCGTGCAGCATCGCCGCTTCCGGCCACCACGACAGCACGTCGTTGCCTTCGAAACGGCCGCCCGGCGGATTCGGGCCGTTGCGCAGCAGCGTGCCGTCGAGTTCGGGCGGGATCGTGCCGGTCACGCGCAGGTCGACGAGGTCGGCTTCGTCGGCGACCGGCGCGATCGCGCCGCGGTTCAGATCGAACGTCGTCATCGCGTCGTGTGCTCCTTCAGCAGTCTTCGGTCGACGGCGGCAGATCGCCGCGCGCCAGTGCGAGCGCATGGTCGCGCACGTCGTCCGGCCAGCCGGCGACCCACTCGGCCAGCCGCGCGAGGTCGTTCGCGTACAGCGCGCGCGCGGCCTCCTCGAACCCGGGCAGGTCGCCCGCGATCGCGGACATGAAGTGATAGGCGCGCGCCTGCGCGTCGCGGCGCCGGTCGGCCGCCGCATGCGTGCGCCGCGCGTCCTCGACGAGCTTGCGCAGCGCGACGGACGCGCCGCCCGGCTGCGCGGCGAGCCACTCCCAGTGACGCGGCAGCAACGTGACCTCGCGCGAGACGACGCCGAGCTTCGGACGGCCGCGGCCGCGTTGTTCGCCCGCCCCGCCTCCCTCCGCGGCGGGCGCGGATGCATCGCCCGGCGCTGCCGCGTAACGCGCGCGGATATCGTCCGCCGTGCCGCGCAGGTCGAGGTCGATCGAGCGGCCGGTCGCGTCGTCGAAGATCACGATCGTGCCGGACATGGCGTCGCCGGCCGCCTGCCGGACCGCGACCGCCACCGTCGCGAGCGGGCCCGACGCGACGCGCCGGTGGCCGTCGAACGCCGTGTAGGAAGGGAAAAGTGTGGAGAGCGTCATCGTGGTCGCCCGTGGGCAGAAATCGGAATGACGCTATTTTTATCCGGGTATAAATTGAATGTCAATATCACCCGGGTAAAAATTTTCGGACGCCGTGCGCGTCGGGTGAGCGCGCTGTCCGGTCTTCAGGGCGTCGCGGCCGGCATCGCGGTCACGCGTGCGCTGGCGAGCGCATCGTCGAGCGACACATGCCCTTCGAAGGCCGACGACGCCGGTAGCGGCCGGTTTTCCTCGATCGCGTGAGCGAACTGCACGCCGGCGTCGTCGGCGAGCCGTGCGCGCAGCGCGGCGACGTGCGGAAACGCATCCTGCTCGAACACCGCGTGATAGTCGGCCCAGCGGGCGATTCCCGCGAAATACGCGTCGGCCAGCGTGCGTTGCGCGCCGAGCAGCCACGGACCGTCGCCGCGCTCGAGCAGCGCTTCGAGGTGACGGTGCGCCTTCAGCACCTTGCCGCGACCGTATGCCTGCAGCACGGTTTTCTCGGCGCCTTCGGCGCCGTGTTCGTACACGTACCAGAGCGCGCCAAACGCGCTGAAGAACGTCGTGTTCAACCACGCGAGCATGCGGTTCAGACGGTCGAAATCCGCGCTGCCCTGGCGGAACGCGAGGCCGCTGTCGAGTGCCTGTGCGCCGACATGGCCGAGGATCGCGACGCTTTCGGTCAGCACGTCGCCGTTCGCGGTCACGAACGCCGGCGTCTCGGCGGCGGGGTTCAGCGCGAGGAACGCGTCGCTCGTCACGAGGCCCGGCATCGTGATGCGCGACAGCCGGTAAGGCCGGCCTGCCCATTCGAGCGCGACGATCGAGCCG
The DNA here is from genome assembly GCF_003853755.1 of Burkholderia sp. Bp8984. Lineage (NCBI taxonomy): Bacteria > Pseudomonadati > Pseudomonadota > Betaproteobacteria > Burkholderiales > Burkholderiaceae > Burkholderia > Burkholderia sp. Bp8984. The sequence continues at coordinate 107,119 of NZ_QTQN01000021.1, read as the reverse complement.
AACGAGCAACCGGCGGGAATGCCGTAGAGAAGGATCGGAGACATGGGGATTTCGCAGAAGTTGATCGAGCAATCATGCTCCCATGACGAACGATCACGCAGTAGCCGCTAGAATCGAAACCCGTCGTTTCTCCTGGTGGACGCTGACAGTGAATCTGAACGATCTCTACCTCTTCGTACAGGCGGTCGACGCGGGCAGCATGTCGGCGGCCGCACGTCGGCTCGACCTGCCGAAATCGACGGTCAGCAAGCGCGTGGCCGAACTCGAGCGCACGCTCGGCGCGCGACTCGTGCATCGCACGTCGCGCAGCTTCCGGCTGACGCCGGTCGGCGCCGAATTCTTCGAGCATGCGCGCGCGGCGGTGATCGAGGCCGAAAGCGCGCGCGACGCCGTGCTGCGGCAGGCGGCCGAACCGGCCGGCGTCGTGCGGATCACGAGTTCGGTGCCGGTGGCGCAGCACATCCTCGCGCCATGCCTGCCGGCGCTGGCGATCGCGCACCCGAAGCTGCTGCTGCAGATTCACGCGAGCGACCGGCTCGTCGACATCGCGCAGGAAGGCTTCGACATCGCGGTCCGCAGTCATTTCGCGCCGCTCCCCGATTCCGCACTCGTGCAACGGCCGCTGGCCACGTCGCCGATCGTCGCCGTCGCGTCGCCGGCGTATCTCGCGCGTGCCGGCACACCGGACGCGCCGACCGACCTCGCGCGGCACGACGGGCTTCATCCGGGTCCTCAGCCATGGCGGCTGCAGCGCGCCGGCGACACCGTCGACGTCGCCCCGCGCATCCGAATGCAGGCGGACGAGTCGACGCTGCTGCTGCAGGCCGCGACGGCCGGCCTCGGGATCGCATGCCTGCCCGACTGGATCGCCGGCGCCGCGCTCGCGTCGGGCGTGCTCGTGCGCGTGCTCCCCGGCTGGCGGGCCGGCACCGTCACGACCACACTGCTGATGCCGCACCGACGCGGCCAGTTGCCTGGCGTGCGCGCCGCGGTCGAGTTTCTCGCGGAACACGTCGCGGCCCACCACGGCGCCGGCCCGGACGACGCGCACGCGTGAACGGGCCTTCCGCCGAATCGCGCCCACAATTCGCGCCCGCCTCCAATCGATTCAATTCCTGAATCGATCAAGTCAGTAATTGGCATGAAAGCGCATATTTCGCCGTGACAGAATGATCCGGACGCCGTGCCCCCGGGCATCGGCGTTCGGCGTCCGGCCTCCGGCCGGCAACACCACCACGAAAAAACGCGCGCACCCGACGCGCAGCCGCACGACGGCACCTTCCGCCCTTCGGAGGAGACACTGATGAATCCGCTTCACGCATTGCCGGCGTCCGCGTCGGCAACGGCCCGGCGCACCCGCGTGCGCTGGCTCGTGCTGACCGTGCTGTTCGCGGTCACGACGATCAACTACGCGGATCGCGCGGCGATCGCGATCGCGGGCCCGGCGCTGGCCCGCGCGCTGCACCTGAGCCACGTGCAGATGGGCTTCATCTTCTCGGCGTTCGGCTGGTCGTACGTGATCGCGCAACTGCCGGGCGGCTGGCTGCTCGACCGCTTCGGGTCGCGCATCGTCTATGCGTTCAGCATCTTCTTCTGGTCGCTGTTCACGCTGCTGCAGGGCGGCATCGGCTTCTTCGGCGGCGCGGCCGCGTTCGCGCTGCTGTTCGGATTGCGCTTCCTGGTCGGCGCGGCCGAGGCGCCGTCGTTCCCGGCCAACAGCCGGATCGTGTCCACCTGGTTCCCGGCCGCGGAGCGCGGCACCGCGTCGGCGATCTTCAATGCCGCGCAGTACGCGGCGACCGTCGTGTTCGCGCCGCTGATGGGCTGGCTCGTACACGCGTACGGCTGGCAGTCGGTGTTCGCGGTGATGGGCGTGCTCGGCTTCGCGTTCGTGCTGGTGTGGAACCGCACGATGTACGACCCGAAGGCGCACCCGCGTATCAACGATGCGGAGCTCGACTACCTCGCCGAAGGCGGCGCGCTCGTCAACATCGACCAGGCGACCGGCGCGCGCGACGGCGGGCCGTCGATGCGTCACGTGAAGGCGCTGCTGAGGAACCGGATGCTCGTCGGCGTGTACGTCGCGCAGTACTGCATCAACGCGCTCACCTACTTCTTCATCACGTGGTTCCCCGTCTATCTCGTGCAGGCGCGCGGGATGTCGATCCTCAACGCGGGGCTCGTCGCGTCGATCCCGGCCGTGTGCGGCTTCCTCGGCGGGATTCTCGGCGGCATCGTGTCCGACGCGCTGCTCAAGCAGGGCCAGTCGCTGTCGGTCGCGCGCAAGGTGCCGATCGTGATCGGCATGCTGCTGTCGATGTCGATGATCGTCTGCAACTACACCGACTCGCACGTGCTGGTCGTGCTGTTCATGGCGCTGTCGTTCTTCGGCAAGGGGCTCGGCGCGCTCGGCTGGGCCGTCAACGCCGACACCGCGCCGCGCCAGATCGCCGGCCTGAGCGGCGCGCTGCTCAACACGTGCGGCAATCTTTCCAGCATCACCACGCCGATCGCGATCGGCTATATCGTCGACCGCAGCGGCTCGTTCAACGGCGCGCTGGTGTACGTCGTCGCGCACGCGCTGGTCGCCGTGATCTGCTACCTGTTCGTCGTCGGCGAGATCCGCCGCGTCGAGCTGAACTGAACGGCGCGGGCCGCGCCGGCGGGTCCGGCGGCCCGTGCATCACCGGAACCAGGAGCGAACCGATGTCCGAATCCCGCCGTGCCGGCACGCCGCGCGTCACGCGCATGCAGGTGATCCCCGTCGCCGGCCGCGACAGCATGCTGCTGAACCTGTGCGGCGCGCACGCACCGTATTTCACGCGCAACCTCGTGATCCTCGACGACAGCAGCGGCCACACGGGCGTCGGCGAAGTGCCCGGCGGCGAAGGCATCCGCCAGGCGCTCGAGCGGATGACCGGCCTCGTGGTCGGCCAGTCGATCGGGCGTTACCAGGCGACGCTCAACGCGGTGCGCGCGGCGTTGTCCGGCGCCGGTGCGACGGCCGGCCGCACGATCCGGCACGAGGTGACGTCGGCAGGCGAGGCGGCCGTGCTGCGCCAGCCGCACGAGATCAACCTGCGGCTCGACAACGTGATCACCGCGATCGAGGCCGCGCTGCTGGACCTGCTCGGCCAGCATCTCGACGTGCCGGTCGCGGCGCTGCTCGGCGAAGGCCAGCAGCGCGACGCGGTGCCGATGCTCGCGTACCTGTTCTACATCGGCGAGCGGCGCCGCACCGACCTGCCGTATCGCGACGAGACGCACGCCGCCGATCCGTGGTTCCGGTTGCGCAACGAAGCCGCGCTCACGCCGGCCGCGATCGCGCGGCAGGCCGAGGCCGCGGTCGAGCGCTACGGCTTCGCCGATTTCAAGCTGAAGGGCGGCGTGATGGCCGGCGCGGACGAAATGGAAGCGATCGCGGCGATCAAGGCGCGCTTTCCCGACGCGCGCGCGACGCTCGACCCGAACGGCGCGTGGTCGCTCGACGAAGCGGTCGCGCTGTGTCGCGGGCAAGGTCATCTGCTCGCGTACGCGGAGGACCCGTGCGGGCCGGAAGCCGGTTATTCGGGCCGCGAGGTGATGGCCGAGTTCCGGCGCGCGACCGGCATTCCGACCGCGACCAACATGATCGCGACCGACTGGCGGCAGATGGATCATGCGGTGCGGCTGCAGGCGGTCGACATCCCGCTCGCCGATCCGCACTTCTGGACGATGCAGGGCTCGGTGCGGCTCGCGCAGCTGTGCCGCGACTGGGGGCTCACGTGGGGTTCGCACTCGAACAACCACTTCGACGTGTCGCTGGCGATGTTCACGCATGCGGCCGCGGCGGCGCCCGGCACGATCACCGCGATCGACACGCACTGGATCTGGCAGGAAGGCGACGCGCGGCTCACGCGCGAGCCGCTCGAGATCGTCGGCGGCCAGGTGGCCGTGCCGGAGCGGCCGGGGCTCGGGATCGAGCTCGACATGGCGCAGGTCGAGGCCGCGCATGCGCTGTATCGCGAGGTCGGCGGCACGGCGCGCGACGATGCGATGGCGATGCGGTATCTGGTGCCGGGCTGGACGTACGATCCGAAGCGGCCGAGTTTCGGGCGGGGGTGACGGCGGCGGAGCGGGACACGCGGAAAACAAAAGGGCCCGGTCTTGCGACCGGGCCCTTCGGAATCCGTTGGTGGAGCGGAGGAGGATCGAACTCCCGACCTTCGCATTGCGAACGCGACGCTCTCCCAGCTGAGCTACCGCCCCAACAGACAACCATCATACACATGCATTTCCGCGCTTGGCAATAGGGGTTCCGTCACCCCGGCGCGTCACTTCGACGGCGCGCCGGCCAGCACCCATTCGACCACGGAGCGCAGATCCGCGTCGCTCATGCGCGGGTGCGCCGGCATCGGAATCGCGCCCCACACGCCGGAGCCGCCGTCCTTCACCTTCTTCGACAGCTTCGCGACGGCCTGCGGATCGGACTTGTAGCGCGCGGCGATGTCCTTGAACGACGGACCGACGAGCTTGCGGTCAACTGCGTGGCAGCCCATGCAGGCATTGCCGCGCGCGACCTTCAGGCCGTCGCCGACGTCCGCATGCGCCGTGCCGAGCGCGGCGGCCGCGAGCGCGGCCGCCGCGGCGCCCTGCACCATCCATTGCTTCAACTTCATCTGCGTCGACTTCATTGCGGCGTGGCCTTCGGGTTACCCGGATGCACGCTCGACGAATTCGAGATCGGCGCCGGCGGTTGCAGCGGCGTGGACTGGACCGACGCATCGGGCACGGCACCGACCGTCGCGGCATCCGCGGGCGCGGCGGCGGGCTGCGCGCCGGATGCCCCGCTCGGCGACGTGGCCTGCAATGCCTGCGCATCCTGCGGCTGGATGTACTGGAACACCTTCACGACCTTCTCGACGCCCGGCACCTGGCTCGCCGCATCCGCGCCGCGATTGCCTTCGTCGACCGTCACGAGGCCCATCAGATAGATGTTGCCGCGCTCGCTGACGACCTTGTAGTAGTTCGCCGACAGCCCCTTCGTCGCGATGAACTCGGACTTCACGCGTCCTTCGAGATACGAGTCGTTCGCACGCGACGACAGCGACGATGCCGGCTCGACCGACAGCTCGTTGACGATGCCGTTCACGTTGTTGATGCCGCGCACGATTTCCTCGGCGCGCTGCTTCGATGCGTCGTTCGGCACTTCGCCCGTCAGCAGCACGCGGCGGTTGAACACCGTCACGTTCACGTGCGACTGGTCCGGCAGCCCGTTGTTGATCTGCGTGAGCGACTTGACCTGGATCTCGCGATCCTCGGTCTGCGCGCCGAGCGTGCGGCGATCGGTCGCGATCAGCGCGCCGCCGCCGGCCGCCGCACCCAGCACGCCGAGCACGCAACCCTGCAGCGACATCGCGAGGCCCGCCGTCAGCGCAGCGAGCAACGTGGTTCTGACGAGCGTCTGTTTGACGCGGCTTTGGTTCATCGACGGCTCTCCTTCGTTCAATCCTCACCCAGCAGCATCGCGTCGATGCCGTCGCACAGGCAGTGGATGGTCAGCAGATGGACTTCATGGACGCGCGCCGCGCGCGAGGCGGGCACGCTGATCGGAATATCGGTATCGGACAGCGCGGCCGCGACGGCTTGGCCGTCGCCACCCGTCAGCGCGACGACGGTCATCTCGCGCTCGTGCGCCTCGTCGATCGCGGCCAGCACGCGCGGCGACGCACCGCTCGCGTCGAGCACCAGCAGGATGTCGCCGGTCTGCCCGAGCACGCGCACCTGCTGCGCGAACAGCTGGTCGACGGCGGATGCCCCCATGAGGCCGCCCTGCGACGCATCGGTGGCCAGCGCGATCGCGGGCAGGCCCGGACGCTCGCGCTCGAAGCCGCCGATGAGCGACACGGCGAGGTAGTGCGCGGCGGCAGCCGACGGGCCGTCGCCGCACGCGACGATCTTGTTGCCGTTCGCCAGCGCGGCGAACATCGCATCGACCGCGGCTGCGATCGGCAGCGACAGCGCGTCGGCCGCTTCGGCGTGTAGCGCGGCGCTGTCACGGAAATGTTGCTGAATACGTTCGACTGACATCGATTCCTGGTGAACTGGGCGCGTGGGCACACCGCGCGCAACGTCATGGGTGCGGCGAGTTTACCGCACTCCGGCACCCTCTCCGGGGGTATGACGAGAACTCTTTACATCTCGTCACAGCTCGCGGCTACGCATCGTCGGCACGAAATGCATCGCGCAGCCACTCGAGCCGGCCGGCCTCGAACGCGACGACGTCGAAACGGCACGCGGCACCCGCGCCATGCCGCACCCAGAAATGAAGCGCGGCCGCGACCAGACGCCGCCGCTTGCGCCAGCCGATGCTCGTGGCCGCGCCGCCGTGCCGCGTGCTGCGCCGCGCGCGCACCTCGACGAACACGAGCGTGCCGTCGGGCGTGCGCATCACGAGGTCGAGTTCGCCGCCGCGCATCGTCACGTTCGCCGCGACGAACGCGAGACCGCGGCGTTCCAGGAACTGCCGCGCGCGCTGCTCGAACGTCGCGCCAACCGACCTGGATCGCGTCGTGCCGGAAAAATTGCCGCCGCCGCGCGGCAAACCGCGCTCGCCGCCCGGCGCGGCAGGCGCCGCGTGGCACAATGCCGTCCTTGTTCCGCTTGCGCCGCGATTGCGCGCATTGCCTGCCATGACTGCCCTCCTCGAACTCGCGCAAACACAGCACTACCCGGACGCCGCGCTCTACGTGGTCGCGACGCCGATCGGCAACACCGCCGACATCACGCTGCGCGCGCTGCACGTGCTCGGCCTCGTCGACCGCATCGCGGCCGAAGACACGCGCAACACGGGCCAGCTGCTGGCCCGCTACGGGATCTCGAAACCACTCGTCGCCGTGCACGAGCACAACGAACGCGAAGCCGCGCTGCGCGTGATCGAATTGCTGCGCGCCGGCGAACGCGTCGCGTACGTGTCGGACGCCGGCACGCCCGGCATTTCGGACCCGGGCGCGCGGCTCGTCGACGCCGTGCGCGCGGCCGGCTTCGCGGTGATTCCGCTGCCGGGCGCGAGCGCGGCCGTGACCGCGCTGAGCGTGGCGGGCGACTGGGCCGGCACGTTCACGTTCGCGGGCTTCCTGCCGCCGAAGGCGAAGCAGCGTGCGAGCGCGCTGCAGGCGCTCGTGCGGCACCCGTACGCGCTGGTCTTCTACGAAGCGCCGCACCGGATCGCGGACACCGTCGCCGCCCTCGCCGACGTGTTCGGCCCCGCGCGCCGGCTGCTGATTGCGCGCGAGCTCACCAAGCTACACGAGCAGCTGTTCCAGGGCACCCTGGCCGAAGGACAGAGCTGGCTCGACGGCGATGCGAACCGGCAGCGCGGCGAGTTCGTGCTGGTCGTGGAAGGCGCGCCGGCCGACGGCGGCGAAGCCGACGACACCGCGCACGACGCGCTGCTCAAGCTGCTGCTGGAAGAAGTGCCGGTGAAGAGCGCGGCGAAGCTCGCGGCCGCGTTGACGGGCGCGTCGCGCAACGCGCTGTATGCGCGCGCGCTGGTGCTGAAGGAAGGCTGACGCGCGAGCACGGACGGCCTCCGCCGCCCGGCACGCGGAAATGCAAAAGGGCTGCCCGAAGGCAGCCCTTTTGCGTAGGCGGACGAACCGCCGCGTTACCTCGCCGAGACCGACGCCAACATTTCGTCGCGTGCCTCGCGCGCTTCCTGCGGCGACAGCCCTTCGATCTTCACGCGGCCCGTGCCGGCGTGCACGAGGCCGATCATCCGGGCAGCGGCATACGACAGGTCGAGCACGCGGCCGCGCTTGTACGGCCCGCGATCGTTGACCTTCACGACGACCCACTTGCCGGTCGACGCGTTCGTCACCCTGATGTACGACGACAGCGGCAGCGTACGATGCGCGGCGGTCAGCGCGTTCATGTTGAAGCGCTCGCCGTTCGCGGTGCGGCGGCCGTGGAAATCCCGGCCATACCACGATGCCCGGCCCGTCTGGCGGAACTCGGACACATCCTTGCCGTCGATCGGCTCGGCATCCGCCAGCGACGGCTTCTTCGCGTCCTTGCTGTCGGCAGCCGGCATCGATGCCAGCGCGGAATCGAAATTCAATTGCTGCTTGTCGTCATCCGCTTTCGCGGCCGCGGCCGTCTTGTTGACCGCGTTCTTCTGGTTGGCGCTGCCGGTGGTCTGGCTGGATGGCACCGCACAGCCCGTCAGCGCAAAAAATAAAGCAATGGTCCCGAATCGAGTCGGAAATCGAAAATTCATCGACGTGTCGCCTTCTGGTTCGGGCCGCACCAGTACAACGCTGCTGAACAACGCAGATACGCGGCCCGGACGGCAAATGCGTGCACGCCCCGCTCGGCTACGCGAGCAGGCGGCTAGCATGGGCGCGGCTTTCGTCTCTGCCGCAACCGTCCTGATTAGTTTTCACGTCTGGCGCAACCTGTCCCCGGCAGCCTGACCAGACCCCACATGCCGCCATCGAACATGGCTTTCAGGTTCGCGCGCGTCGCGTACAGCCAACGCACAGGAACGGCGGCACAGGCCTCATCCGGCGGCGCGGCAGCAGGGCCGCAGACGGGCGCGCAGCACCCGGCCGGACAAGACGTGAGCACCGAATGCTCGGTGCTGGATACACCGCCGGACTCCCCGGCGGTCGATGCTTGACGGTGAATCCGACACCCCGTTTAACGGGGTCGAAACACCAGCGAATTGCGTGAAATTCACGCGCAATGGGGCGCATTATACATAAACCAAAAGCCTGTCTCGAAAAGGCCCCCGTCCGGACCATTGATTCTCACTATGGCTGTAACAATCGGGATGCTCCGGGATTGCCCGCACGAGCGGCGTCCGACACCGCACCGCAGGGCCGGCATGCCGCGCGCGCGACCGGTACAATCGCTCCTTTTAGCCGCCGCGGTGCCTCCATGAAAGTCACGCTCATTCCGGTCACGCCGTTCCAGCAGAACTGCTCGCTGCTCGTCTGCGAAAAGACCGGCCGCGCCGCCGTCGTCGATCCGGGCGGCGATCTCGAACGGATCGAACAGGAGATCGCGCGGCAGAACGTGCAGGTCGAGAAGGTGCTGCTCACGCATGGCCACGTCGATCACTGCGCGGGCGCGAAGGCACTCGCGACGCACTACGGCGTGCCGATCGTGGGACCGCAGGAAGACGAGCGCTTCTGGATCGAGCAACTGCCGATGCAGAGCCAGCGCTTCGGCTTCCCGGCCGCCGAAACGTTCGAGCCGGACCACTGGCTGAACGACGGCGACACCGTGCAGTTCGGCGACGAGACGCTCGAGGTCTATCACTGCCCCGGCCACACGCCCGGCCACGTCGTGTTCTTCAGCCGCGCGCATCGCGTCGCGATCGTCGGCGACGTGCTGTTCGCCGGCTCGATCGGCCGCACCGATTTCCCGCGCGGCAACCACGCGGACCTCGTGCGCTCGATCAAGGAGAAGCTGTGGCCGCTGGGCGACGACGTCACGTTCGTGCCGGGCCACGGCCCGGTGTCGACCTTCGGCGACGAGCGCCGCACGAATCCGTTCGTGTCCGACAAGGTGTTCGGATGAACCAGACCGCCATCCCCGAAATCTACGTCAGCACCGACGTCGAGGCCGACGGGCCGATTCCCGGCCCGCACTCGATGCTGAGCTTCGCGTCGGCCGCCTATACGGAGGACAAGCAGCTGATCGCGACGTTCTCCGCGAACCTCGAGACGCTGCCCGGCGCGCAGGCCCATCCGGTGCAGGAAGCGTGGTGGAAGACGGAGCCGCAAGCGTGGGCCGCGTGTCGCCGCGACCTGCAGGCGCCGGCGGCCGCGCTCGTCGCGTACGTCGAATGGGTCGAGGCGCTGCCCGGCAAGCCGGTGTTCGTCGCGATGCCGGCCGGCTTCGATTTCACGTTCATGTTCTGGTACATGATGCACTTCGCCGGACGCTGCCCGTTCTCGTGGTCGGCGCTCGACATCAAGACGCTCGCGTTCGCGATGACGGGCCTGCCGTACCGCAAGGCGATCAAGCCGCGCTTTCCGAAGCACTGGTTCGACGATCATCCGCACACGCACGTCGCGCTCGACGACGCGATCGAGCAAGGCGCGCTGTTCTGCAACATGCTCGCCGATCTGCGCCGCCAGCAAGCCGCGCTCGCGGGCCTCGCGGTGGCCGACACCGACCGGTCGGAACAGGCGGGAGCGGGACAAAACCCAACGGATCCGCGGGCAAATTAGCGAATCTCGCTCAACGGCGCGCCGCCAGATTGCCTTTCCTTTCCCGGGCCTCTAACATTCAGCGTGTTGTAGCTGCCGCATGGAGGCGCAGGTGACGCTCGATTCCTTTTCGCAAAAAATCCTTCGCCTGTTGCAGCTCGACGCGCGCCGTTCCGTGCAGGAAATCTCCGACCAGGTCGGCCTGTCGAGTACGCCGTGCTGGCGCCGCATCAAGGACATGGAACAGTCCGGCGTGATCCAGCGCTACACCGCGCTGCTCGATCGCGAGAAGCTCGGCCTGCACGTCTGTGCGCTCGCGCACGTGCACCTGACCCGCCACAACGAAGGCGGCGTCGAACAGTTCGAGCGCGAGATCGCGACCTGCCCGGAAGTCACCGAGTGCTACAGCACGACGGGCGAAGCCGATTACATCCTCAAGATCGTCGCCCCCGACATCAAGGCCTACGACGTCTTCCTACACGAACGGATCTTCAAGATCCCGGCCGTGTCGCAGGTGCGCACGAGCGTCGTGCTGCGCGAAATCAAGTTCGACACGCAACTGCCGCTGTAACGCGCGGCCCGCGGTCGCGGGCGCCGCTCACGCCTGCGCCGGCAGCCCGCGCGTGAAGCCGATCCGGCGCGCGCCGAACTGGCGCTTCAGCGCGTCGACATCGAGCCGGCCGGCCAGCGCCGCGTCGGTATCGCCCGCGCCTGCGTCGAGCGTCACGTCGATCTCGAGCCCCGTACTCAGGTAGTGCAGGTTGATCGCGGCCGGATGCAGCCCGCGCTGCGCGAGCGCGGCCTCGAGCCGCGCCGCGATCTCGGCGCGCGGCGGCAGCGCGAGCGCCGGACGGCGCGCCACATCGTTCTCGGGGTCGACGTGGATCAGCGCGTCGAGCACGCGCGGGTCGCGCAGCACGCGCGCTCGTGCGGTTTCCGCGATGTAATGCCCTTCGGAGACGGAGATCATCGGATCGACGAGGATGTGCGCGTCGACGAGCGCCGCATCGCCCATCTTGCGCGTGCGCAGGTCGTGCACGTCGCGCACGCCCGGCGTCGCGGCGAGCAGCGCGCGGATCTCGGCCGTGTCGGTAGTGTCGAGTGCGCGATCCGACAGGTCCTGCAGCGCGTCATAGCCGAACGTCCAGCCCATGCGAGCGACCATGAAGCCGACGATCGCGGCGGCGATCGGGTCGAGCAGCCGCACGCCGGCGAGACTGCCGACGATGCCGATCGCGACGACGAGCGACGATGCGGCGTCCGAGCGCGCATGCCATGCGTTCGCGACGAGCATCGCCGAACGCACGCGCCGCGCCTCGCGCAGCATGTAGCGGAACAGCGCCTCTTTCGACACGAGCACCGTGAGCGCGACGATCAGCGCGGAAAAATGGACGGCCGGAATGTTTTCGAGATTCACGAGACGGTTGCCGGCGCGCCAGAGCATGCCGATGCCGACCGCGATCAGGATCGCGCCGAGAAACAGCGAAGCGACGGTCTCGTAGCGGCTGTGTCCGTAATTGTGATCGGCATCCGGCGATGCCCCGCTATGGCGATTCGCAACCAGTACGACAAAATCCGAGATCAAATCGGAAATCGAATGGATACCATCGGCAATCAATGCCTGCGAATGCGCAACCACGCCGACGACGATCTGAAACGTCGCAAGCACCACATTCAGCACGATACTGACGAGGGTGCTCTTGCGCGCGACCGCGTGCTTATCTGCGCTTTGTGCGTCGTCGGAAAACGTGGACATGAAATACGAGATATCGGTTGGGACACGTAATTCTACCAAACGACCCTCGCGGGGCATTCCGATAACCCCAAATTTTCCATTTAAATCAACCGCTTATGCGAACGGGTCGCATTTTCATTCACGCGCCGTTTCTGACATTTTCATGACAGAACGCATACATTCCGATCCCACGATACAAAAAAGCCGCGCTCCTGCACGGATACGCGGCTCTTTTCGAGGCAATGATTTAAACAGTCGTTTAAATCGAGAACTGTTCGCGGTCCTTGCCGGCGATCCAGCGCGGCGGCTTGCCACGGCCCGACCACGTCGCGCCCGTTTCCGGATCGCGGTACTTCGCTGCCACGCCTGCGCGCGGACGACCGACCTTGCCTGCCTTCGCGCGGCTGAGGCCGAGTTCGGCGAGCGAAAAGCCGTAGTCGGCAATTTTCTGCTTCACGTCATTCAGCACTTCGGCGTATTCGCGCGACTTCGCTTCTTCGATTTGCTTCTCCAGCTTCTCCCGCTGGGCCAGCAGGTCCTTGTAAGAAGACATAGTTTCCCTTTCGATATGACCAATGGCGCCGATCTGCTGCCGGCTCACCATTCATGAAATATTTGTGCCTCGGATTTTGAAGGCAGAGATTAGCACAAAAAAGATTTGATAGAAGCAGGATTCACGAAAATCCCGAGACCAATTGTAATTCACGCATGTCATTTTGACCGGCCACGGCCTTTTCTCAAATTTTTACGCGCTTGCATAGAGATTAGGACATTACCGATCCGGAAATAGGTCTATCAACATACGCAATTACCCGCATTCGGAAAAATCAAAGCTTTCATCCGGCGACATGTTTGCGAAAATCGTACGGCGCGTGACGCTAAACAGACAAAGCTGAATCCGCGGCCTCACGTCACATCCCGCGCGCAGGCCATCAACCGCTCGCGCAGTGCGCCGGCATCGCCGGGCACCGGGTCGAACGGCGTGCGCACACGGCGGCCGTCGCAGCGCCAGTCGGCGCCGTGACGGTCGACGCCGAGCAGGTCGAGCCCGGCGCGGCGCGCAGCGCTCGAGTCGTATGCGTCCCACAGCGCCCGTTCGTCGTCGAACCCGAGCGGCGGCAGCGCATCGAGGCCGGTGCCGTCCACCCAGCCCATCCGGCCGAATCCGCCGATATAGCGCAGCCGCTCGATCTCGAGCGCCCAGAACGTGAAATCGCCGAGCGCGAGATAGCGCGCGGCGTCGGGTTCGTAGCGCAGGTAGCGTGCGGCGACATGCGGCGCGTCGCCGAGCGGCACGAAGCGGCCGAGCAGCGTCGCGCGCTCGGCGTTCAACACGTCGCCGTCCGGCGCGTCGACGACTAGGAAGCCCGCGCGCGGATCGGCGGCGAGGTTGCGTGTGTGCTCGGCGAGGCCGCTCACGAGAATCACGGGCCGATGATCCGCATCGGGTGCGAACGGCACGACCGTCGGATAGGGAAAGCCTTGCGGGTCGCGCGCGTGGGTCGCGAGCGTGCCGAGCGCGCAGCGATGCAGCAGGTGCAGGGCAAGGACGGGATCGATGTTCACGGTGACTCCTGCGATCGGAAGGCCTGGTGGCAAGGGTGGCGAAGGCGGGCCGCGCCGGAACGCGTCGGGCACGCCGCCTGCGCATCGATGTTACCCGCGGCGGCGGCTTGCCGGGCATCGGCCGAATGGCCGACGCGCCGCGTGAAGGCGAAGTGCGCGCCGATCACGACCGGCGGCACGGCCAGCGCGCCGGCAAGACCGTAAACGGTTCGATAGAATCGGACGAATCCGACGGGCGCGACGCGCCCGCGCATCGTCCATTCAAGAGCGTTCCGTGTCCGAATCCTCCTCCCGATCCTCGTCCGACTTTTCCGCGCCGCCCGACGCGCATCGCGTGCTGGCGTTGCCGGTCCGCCAGCGCGCACGCACGGCCACGATGGCGCTGTTCTTCGTCGCCGGCATGATGTACGCGTCGTGGGGCGTGCACGTGCCGACCGTGCGCGACAAGTTCGCGTTGAGCCCGGGGCTGCTGTCAATCGCGCTGTTCGCGGTCGCCGGCGGCTCGATCGCCGCGATGCTGACGATCGCGCGCTGGATCGCGCGCGTCGGCTCGCGCACCGCGTGCCTCGCGGGCGGGCTCGTGATGTCCGCCTGCGCGGCGCTGATCCTCGTGGTCCCCGATTACTGGATGCTGCTCGTCGTGCTCGCGCTGTTCGGCTTCTCGATGGCGACGCTCGACGTCGCGATGAATGCCGAGGCGAGCGCGGTCGAGATCGCGCTCGGCAAGCCGATCATGTCGTCGCTGCACGGGATGTTCAGCATCGGCGGGATGTCGGGGGCGGCGGCCGGCGGCGCGCTGCTGTCGGCCGGCATGGCGCCGGCCGTGCATCTCGCGCTCGCGGCGGCCGTCAGCGCCGCGGTGCTGCTCGCCGCGAGCCCGGCCGTGCTGCCGCACGTGCCGCATCACGAACACGCGCACGGCGGCGGCAACCGCTGGCGCTCGCCCGCGCTGTGGATGCTCGGCGGCATCGCGCTGATCGCACTGATCGCCGAAGGCGCGATGTACGACTGGGCGACCGTCTACATGCGCGACGTCGTCGCGGCCAGCCCCGCGCTCGCGAGCGCCGCGTATGCGGCGTTCTCCGGCGGGATGGCGGTCGCGCGTTTCGCCGGCGACGCCGTGCGCGCGCGCTTCGGCGCGCCGCAGCTCGTGTTCGCGAGCGCGTCGCTCGCATGCGCCGGGATGATCGGCGCACTGCTGCTGCCGAACCCGATCGCCGTGCTGACGGGCTTCACGCTGATGGGCCTCGGCCTCGCGAACATGATGCCCGTGCTGTTCGCCGCCGCCGCGCGCGTGAAAGGCATCCACGCGGCCGAAGGCCTCGCGCACGTGGCCGGGCTCGCGTATTTCGGACTGCTGTTCGGTCCGGTCGTGATCGGCGCGGTCGCGCAGACGGCGAACCTGACCATCGGGCTGGCGGTCGTCGCGCTGTGCGCGGCGCTCGTCGCCGCGGTCGCGCCGAAGGTCCTCGCACACCTGAAGATCTGACCGCGCGGCGGGCGCACCAAAAAGAAAGCGCGCCTGCGTTGCCGCAGGCGCGCTTTCACCCCTTCTGTCGACCGCTGTTCAGCTTACATCTTCACTTCGTCGAGCAGCGTCTTCTTGCCGCTCTTGTAGTTGTACAGCGAGATCACGCCGTGCTGCAGGTCGCCCTTCGAGTCGAAGGTCGTCGTGCCGATCACGCCCGAGTAGTTCGTCGCCGGCATCGCAGCGAGAATCTTCGCCGGATCCGTCGAGTTCGAGCGCTTCATCGCATCGACGATGATGTACACGGCGTCGTACGTGAACGGTGCGTAGATCTGGATCGGCTGGCCGAAGCGCTTCTCGTACTTCGCCTTGAACGCCGCGCCGCCCGCCATCTTCTCGAGCGAAGCACCGGCTTCCGAGCACACGACGTTGTCGGTCGCATCGCCGGCCAGGTCGGCCAGCTTCTCCGTGCACACGCCGTCGCCCGCGAGGATCTTCGCGCGCAGGCCGAGCTGCTTCGCCTGTTTCGCGAACGGGCCGCCGGTGGCGTCCATGCCGCCGTACATGATCGCGTCCGGGTTCTCGCCCTTGATCTTGGTCAGAATCGCGCGGAAGTCGACCGCCTTGTCGTTGGTCGCGTCGTGCGACATCACCTTCAGGCCGAGCGCCTTCGCCTTCTTCTCGAACTCGTTCGCGAGACCCTGGCCGTAGGCGGTCGAATCGTCGACCACCGCGACGCTCTTGATGCCCTTCGAGTGCGCGTAGTTCGCGAGTGCCGGGCCTTGCTGCGCATCGGTCGCCACCACGCGATACGTGGTCTTGAAGCCTTGCTGCGTGTACGCCGGGTTGGTCGCCGACGGCGAGATCTGCACGATGCCCGAATCGCTGTAGATCTTCGAGGCCGGGATCGACGTGCCCGAGTTCAGGTGGCCGACCACCGCGACGACCTTGTCGTCGACGAGCTTCTGCGCAACCTGCGTGGCCTGGCGCGGGTCGGCCGCGTCATCCTGCGCGTCGAGTTGCAGCGTGATTTTCTGGCCGCCGATCGTGAGACCCTTGGCGTTGATCTCCTCGACTGCGAGACGTGCACCGTTTTCGTTGTCCTTGCCCAGGTGTGCAATACCGCCCGTCAAGGGCGCGACGTGGCCGATCTTGACGACTTGATCGGCGGCCGCGTTGCTTGCCGCTGCAACGCACAGCATCGCCGCTGCGGTGATAGGCAACAGCTTTTGCATCTTGATATTCATGTAAGTCTCCAGTTTCGGTCCCAATAAACGCCATCGCCCGGTGCCCCGCTGCCATCCCTGTGTTTGCATTCACTGGACGATTCGCCGGTTGCATCGTTCATGCACTTGGCCTCAAGCACGTGGGAAGCAACCGCTTTTAGCAGCCGCCCGCCCGTACTTGCGCGCAAGTGTAGGTGATCAAATTAATTTGTGGGACTTTTTTGGGGTAGTGGTAACACTACCGATACGGGCGCTTTGGAATGACTGCTCGAATGTCGCCGCAAGCCCCGCCGGATAAGGGTTTCCGCTAGTTCCACGCGGCCTGGCGAAAGGTTGATTTAAAGCATTCCCGTGTCATTTCGATTCGGTATTTTGTGCGCGGGATCGTTGAATGAAACGCGCGTGACAACGCGCGCGTTTCGTGTGCCGACGCGAGCCGCTCCGGCGGCCGTCGAATCGTTTACGCAGGCACCGCGCGCCATTCGGCGTCGAGCGCGTCGACGAGCTGCGACGTCGTCAGCGCGGCGTCGCGCCGCCTGGCAAGCGGCGCGCCCTGCCCGGCCCACAGCGACAGGTAGTCGCCGTCATTCGCGCGCGCGGCGGCCTGGCGCAGCGGCTGGGTCAGCGCGTTCTGCACCGGATACGGCGCGGCATCGGCCACGCGTTCGCCGAGCCGCATCATCAGCGCATTGCGCAAGCCACGCGCATGGCGGCCGGTGATCGCGCGCGTGACCTGCGTCGACGTATCGGCGCTCGCGAGCAGCCGCGCCTTCCAGTCCGCCGCGATCGCGCTTTCCGCACACGTCAGGAACGCGGTGCCGAGCTGCGCGCCCTGCGCGCCGAGCGCGAGCGCGGCGGCGATCCCGCGGCCGTCCATGATGCCGCCCGCGGCGAGCACGGGCAGCCCGGTCGCATCGACGAGCTGCGGCACCAGCGCGAGCGTGCCGATCAGCGCATCGTCGGCCGGGCCGATGAAGGTACCGCGATGGCCGCCGGCTTCGGCGCCCTGCGCGGACAGCGCGTCGGCGCCGGCCGCCCGCCACGCGAGCCCTTCGGCGACGTGCGTCGCGGTGCCGATCACGTAAGTGCCGGCGGCCTTCAGGCGCGCGACGTCCGCAGCGTCGAGCACGCCGAACGTGAAACTCGCGACCGGCACGCGCAGCGCGACGAGCGCGTCGAGCTGCGCGCGGAAGTCGGGCGCGTAACGCGCGGGCGTGCTGCCCGGCGGCAGCCCGAGCGTCGCGTTCAACGGATCGATCGCGGCGAGCGCGCGAGCGACGGTCGCCGCGTCGGGCGCGGCGTCGGGCAACACGAACAGGTTCACGGCGAACGGACGCGAAGTCGCCGCGCGAATCGCGGTGACTTCGGTCGCGAGACGGTCCGGCTCGAACGCGCCGGCGCCGAGACTGCCGAGCGCGCCGGCGTTGGACGCGCCCGCGACCATCGCGGCCGTGGTCGCGCCGACCATCGGCGCCTGCACGAGCGGCAGGCGCAGGCCGAAGCGTTCGGAAAACGGGGTGGAAAATGCACGGGCTGGCATGGCGAATCCTTCGGGGGCGATGCGCGAAAGCGCTTTGTAAAGGCCGACACGTCGACTCTATCGAAGCCGCACGCCGCCGAAAAATGAATAATCGAGATCGAAACGATCGCTGCGCGAGAAGCGGGTTCGGCACGCGGGTTCGAGCCGCGCATACCCGGCCGGCGCGCCGCTTGCGCGCGCTGCAGCGTCCGGGGATTGGTGGCACACTGGGCCGCCTCCATTTCCATCCGCGGCGCGCATGTCGCGCGCCCGTTCGCCAGGAGTTCAAATCGTGACAGCCCAATGGATCGACATCCCGACCGGTAACGACAGCTTCGGCGGCTATCTCGCGCTGCCCAAGCGCGGCAAGGGCCCCGCCGTCATCATCATCCAGGAAATCTTCGGCGTGAACGCGCACATTCGCGCGGTCGCCGACCAGTACGCGGCCGACGGCTTCGTCGCGCTCGCGCCGGACGTGTTCTGGCGCACGCAGCCGCGCGTCGAACTGACCTACGAAGGCGCCGATCGCGACAAGGGCATCGAGCTGATGAAGAAGACCGACGTCGGCCTCGCGGTCGCGGACATCGGCGCGGCCGCCGACGCGTTGCGCGCGCGCCCCGAAGTCGCCGGCAAGGTCGCCGCGATCGGCTACTGCTTCGGCGGCCAGCTCGCGTACCGCGCGGCCACGGCCGGCAAGGTCGATGCGGCGGTCGCCTACTACGGCGGCGGCATCCAGAATGCGCTCGAACTCGCCGGCAAGATCACGCAGCCGATCCTGTTCCACTACGCGGAGAACGACCACGCGATCCCGCTCGCCGCCGTCGAGCAGGTGAAGGCCGCGTTCGCGGGCCGCCACAACGCGTCGTTCCACCTGTACCCGGGCGCCGAGCACGGCTTCAACTGCACCGACCGCGCGTCGTACAACCAGCGCGCCGCGGCGCTCGCGCACGGCCGCACGCTGACGTTCCTCGCCGAACACCTGTAAAGGCCGCCGGCGGCGGGTCCGGCGCGCCGGGCCCGCGTTATCCTCCTTTCATCGCCACGAGTCACAACGGGGGTGACCGCGATGCACTCGGACTATCTCGCGCATGACGCGATCGGCCTCGCCACGCTCGTGCGCGAACGCAAGGCGAGCCCGCGCGAACTGCTCGACGCCGCGATCGGCCAGGCCGAGGCGGTGAACGGCGCGATCAACGCGATCGTGCTGCAGGACTACGACGCCGCGCGCAAGCGGGCCGAGCAGGCCGGCGACACCGGCACCGACGCGCCGTTCGCGGGCGTCCCGTATCTCGTCAAGGATCTGGGCGCGGCGGTCGCCGGGCTGCCGCTGTCGATGGGCAGCCGGCACTACCGCTACTTCGCCCCCGCCGACGATTCGCCGCTGATCGCGCGCAGCCGCGCGGCCGGGCTCAACGTGTTCGGCAAGACCAACACGTCGGAAATCGGCCAGATGCCGTACACCGAACCCGAGCTGTTCGGCGCGTGCCGCAATCCGTGGGACATCGATCACACGCCCGGCGGCTCGAGCGGCGGCGCGGCCGCGGCCGTCGCGGCCGGCATCGTGCCGCTCGCGCATGCGTCCGACGGCGGCGGCTCGATCCGGATCCCCGCGTCGTGCTGCGGGCTGTTCGGCCTGAAGCCGAGCCGCAATCCGGTGCTGGTCGACCTGCCTTCGAACGGCGAGCTGGTCGTCCAGCATGCGGTGTCGCGCAGCGTGCGCGACAGTGCGCTGCTGCTCGACGTGACGACCGGCCAGACGCTGCCGCCCGGCGCGCCCGGCACCTTTCTGGGCGCGCTCGACGCGCCGCCCGGCCCGCTGCGGATCGGCCTCGTCGTCGACCCGATGCTCGCGCCGGCGCTCGCCGGCGACACGCGCGCGGCGCTCGACGACGCGGCCGCGCTGGTCGAATCGCTCGGCCATCACGTCGAACCGGCGACGCTGAACATCGACTACGCGCGCGCGGCCGAAACCTTTCTCACGCTATGGGCGACGATCGCCGAGGAGCTGGTGCTGGGGGCGCGCGCGCTGACCGGACGCACGCCGAAGCGCGCGGAGTTCGAGCCGGCGACGTGGGCGATGGCCGTCGTCGGCAGGCGCGTCGCCCGCGCGCGCCTGCCGGACGTGCTCGAATGGCAGCGCCAGCTCACCGTGCAGGTCGCGGGCCTCGTGTCGCGCTACGACGCGATCCTGTGCGCGACGCTCGCGGGGCCGCCGGTCAAGATCGGCGAGCTGCAGCCGACGCCGCTCGAAGCCGCGCAGATGAAGCTGCTCGGCGCGCTGCCGGTGAAACCGCTGCTGCGCGAGATGCTCGCGAAGGCGTCGGAGAAGGCGTTCGCGTGGGCCGGCTGCACCGAGCTGTTCAACCTGACGGGTCAGCCGGCGATGTCGGTGCCGCTCTGGTGGAACGCGCGCGGGCTGCCGATCGGCGTGCAGTTCGTCGCGCGCCACGCCGACGATGCGTTGCTGCTGAGACTCGCGCGCCAGCTCGAACAGGCGCGGCCGTGGTTCGACCGGCGCCCGCCGCTGATGCAGGCGCAGCGCTGACGCAGGCGCGGCGGGCGGACCGCGCCGACCGGCAGCGAAAAAAAAGGTTCATCGAGGATTACCGGGGAACGCGGCGCGAATCTTGAGGAAGAAGTATTCGTCGTCGCGGTACCCGTAAGCCCGACGCTTGATGACCTTGATGGTGTTGTTGATGCCTTCAACGATGCTGGTATTGAGCGGATGGCGGCAGCGAGTCACGATGCCGTGCCAGTAGCCCTGCAGGCGCTCGGCGAACTTTTGCAGGGCAGCGATCCCGCTTTGTTGAGCCTGCTCGAACCATTGCTCCCAAGCCTTTTGCGCCCAGGCCCGCTTTCGGTAGAACCAGAGCCGCTTGAGTTCGTCGCGTAACACGTAGACGCATAACAGCGCCTGATTGGCCGCCAGCAATTCCTTCAGGTGCACGGCCTGATCCGGCTTGAGGTTGTGGCGGTTGCGCAGCAACAGCCAGCGGCTGGACTTCAGAACCTTGCGGGCTGGCTTGTCATGTCGGAGTTGATTGGCCTGATCGACCCGCACCCGATCGATCACTTCGCGGCCGTACTTGGCCACCACGTGGTACAGGTCGAAGACGATTTCCGCCTGCGGACACTGTTCCCTGATTTCGAGTTCATAGGCCGTGGTCATGTCGATCGCGACCGCTTCGATACGCTTGGCCGCGCCTTCGGGAAGCTGTTCGAAGAAGGCCCGGGCCGTCTCACGCGAGCGTCCCGGTCCGATCCAGAGTACTTGCCGGCTGATCGGGTCGACCACCACCGTGGCGTAGCGATGACCTTTATGCAGCGCGAACTCGTCCATCGCCAGATAGCGGATCGTTGACCAATCGGGCTCGCTCACGCGCGCCCGCAGGCGCATCTTGTCGATCGATTTGACCGTGTGCCAGCCCAGATCGTAGAAGGCCGCCACCGCCTGTACGCTGGCCGCTTGCAGCAGTTTCTCGCAAGCCTTGGCGAAGCGCTCCGTCACTCGCTGGTAACGGCCCAACCACGCCAGCTTCTCCAGTCGCGGGCCGCCGCAGCGTTCGCACCAGACCCGGCGACGAGGCACATGCAACACCACCCGGTATTCGAATAGCGGCAAGTCACGCACCCGACGAACCGTCGTCTCGTGGATCTGCTGGCAGCGTGCCCCGCATTGCTCGCAGTACATGATCTTGCTGACCGGCTTCAAATACAGCGACAGCGTACGACCTTCGCCTTCCGGCCATTCCACACGCTCCAGCCGGTAACCTGTCCAGCAGCCCAGTGCCTGAAGTGCCTTGCGATCGAGCAATTACTCTCCTGACGTCCTTAAAGTCAGGCGTCAGGTTACGCAATCGCTCTCAAACCCTCCACGGTTTCCTGCGATGAACCAAAAAAAAGCCCAGCCGGTTTTGCCGGCGGGGCTTTCGACGCATGCAACCGCGTGATGACGCTTACATGGAGAGCCGTTCGCAGATAGTCCGCGTCGCGGCCGCCGCGTTCAGCGTATAGAAGTGCAGGCCCGGCACGCCCGCGTCGATCAGGCGCTGGCACAGGCTCGTGACGACGTCCGCGCCGAACGCACGGATCGCGTCGCGATCGTCGCCGAAGCTCTCGAGCCGGCGCGCGACCCAGCGCGGCACTTCCGCGCCGCACATTTCCGAGAAGCGCATCAGCTGCGAGAAGTTCGTGATCGGCATGATGCCCGGCACGATCGGCACGTCCACCCCCAGCTTGCGCGCATCCTCGACGAAGCGGAAATACGCGTCGGCATTGAAGAAGTATTGCGTGATCGCGGAATTCGCGCCGGCTTTCACCTTGCGCGCGAAGTTCTCGAGGTCGGCCTTCGGCGAGCGCGATTGCGGGTGGTATTCCGGATAGCCGGCGACTTCGATGTGGAACCAGTCGCCATGCTCGGCGCGGATGAAGCTGACGAGCTCGGACGCATAACGCAGCTCGCCGACCGCGCCCATCCCCGACGGCAGGTCGCCGCGCAGCGCGACGATATGCCGGATGCCGTGCGAGCGGTACTGGTCGAGGATCGCGCGCAGGTTGTCGCGCGACGAGCCGATGCACGACAGGTGCGGCGCGGCCTCGAGGCCGTCCTTCTGCATGTCGAGCACGGTATCGAGCGTGCCCTGCTGCGTCGAGCCGCCGGCGCCGAACGTCACGGAGACGAATTTCGGCTTCAGCGGCAGCAGCTGCGCACGCGTCGCGCGCAGCTTCTCGACGCCCTCCGCCGTCTTCGGCGGGAAGAATTCAAACGAGAGTTCGATCGGTTTCATGATTCGCAAGAGTGAGCCCGGCCGTCAGCCGATGTCGCGCTGCCCGAAGATCAGCGCGGACAGCAGCCACGACACGATGCTGTACAGGATCGAACCGAAGAACGCCGACCAGAAACCCGACACCTCGAACCCCTTCAGCAGCGACGACGCGAACCAGAAGCACAGCGCGTTCACGACGAGGATGAACACCCCGAGCGTGACGATCGTGACGGGCAGCGTCAGCAGGATCAGCACCGGCCGGATCACCGTGTTGATCAGGCCCAGCACGACCGCGATGATCAGCGCGGTGCCGAAGCTCTTGATGTGGATCGACGGCACGAGGTACGTGATGATCAGCAGCGCGAGGGCGTTGATGACCCAGGTGAGGATGACGCTCATGGAGGGCTCCGGTTCGGTTGTCGATCTGGTCGGTCAATGCTCGGTGACCGCCGCCGGCCGCCACGCGTGCCCGCGCAGCGGCGGACATGACGCGACGGCCGGCGATCCGGCACCGTGCCGCCGTACCGCGCCCGCCCGATGCGGGACGCACGCGGCACGGCGGCGGCGGCGCATCAGTAGCGGTAGTGGTTCGGCTTGAACGGGCCGTCCTTCTGCACGCCGATGTACGCAGCCTGCTCGTCCGACAGCACGGACAGGTTCGCGCCGATGCGCGCGAGGTGCAGGCGCGCGACCTTCTCATCGAGGTGCTTCGGCAGCACGTACACCTTGTTCTCGTACTCGTTGCCGCGCACGAACAGCTCGATCTGCGCGAGCGTCTGGTTCGCGAACGAGTTCGACATCACGAACGACGGGTGGCCGGTCGCGCAGCCGAGGTTCACGAGGCGGCCTTCGGCCAGCAGGATCACGCGCTTGCCGTCCGGGAAGATGATGTGGTCGACCTGCGGCTTGATGTTTTCCCACTGGTACTGGCGGGTCGACGCGACATCGATTTCCGAGTCGAAGTGGCCGATGTTGCAGACGATCGCGTTGTGGCGCATCGCCTTCATGTGATCGTGGTTGATCACGTGGTAGTTGCCGGTCGCCGTCACGAAGATGTCGGCCTTGTCGGCCGCGTATTCCATCGTCACGACGCGGTAGCCTTCCATCGCCGCCTGCAGCGCGCAGATCGGGTCGATTTCGGTGACCCACACGGTCGCGCCCAGGCCGCGCAGCGACTGCGCGCAGCCCTTGCCCACGTCGCCGTAGCCCGCGACGACCGCGACCTTGCCCGCGATCATCACGTCGGTCGCGCGCTTGATGCCGTCGACGAGCGATTCGCGGCAGCCGTACAGGTTGTCGAACTTCGACTTCGTGACCGAGTCGTTCACGTTGAACGCCGGGAACGGCAGGCGGCCGTCCTTTTCCATCTGGTACAGGCGGTGCACGCCGGTCGTGGTTTCTTCGGTCACGCCCTTGATGTGCGCGAGGCGCGTCGAGTACCAGGTCGGGTCCGCGTCGAGGTGCTTCGCGATCGACTTGTACAGCGCGACTTCTTCCTCGTTGGTCGGCTTCGCGATCACCGAACGGTCCTTCTCGGCCTTCGAGCCGAGGATCAGCAGCAGCGTTGCGTCGCCGCCGTCGTCCAGGATCATGTTCGCGAATTCGCCGTTCGGCCATTCGAAGATGCGGTGCGAGAACTCCCAGTATTCGTCGAGCGACTCGCCCTTGAACGCGAACACCGGCGTGCCGGCTTCGACGATCGCGGCCGCGGCATGGTCCTGCGTCGAGAAGATGTTGCACGACGCCCAGCGCACGTCCGCGCCGAGCGCCTTCAGCGTCTCGATCAGCACGCCGGTCTGGATCGTCATGTGCAGCGAACCGGCGATGCGCGCGCCCTTCAGCGGCTGCTGCGCCTTGTATTCGTCGCGGATCTGCACGAGGCCCGGCATTTCGGTCTCGGCGATGTTCAGTTCCTTGCGGCCCCAGCCGGCAAGCGCCATGTCGGCGACGATGTAATCCTTGGAAGCCTGGGAATCGATAATGGCGTTCATCACGCCCTCCTTTCTAAAAAAGTTCTAGAAATTGGTGACGTGAGCGCCGTTCAGGAAGCGGGGCCGGTGCAAATATCGCCGCACGGCTGCTTGGTGAAGCTTTCCGAGCCTGGCGGACGCAGGATGGTCCGTCGCAACGCTCCTCGGAAAACGGGAGGGATTGTAGCAAATCGGCGCGGGAAATGCGCGCCGCGCGCGGCATCGGCGCGCGTGGGCGCAATGAAAGGGTCAGTTTTCCGCGCCGACCCAAGCCTGTTCGCGCAACCGCGCGCGCAGGCGCGCGACGGCCTGGCTGTGCAGCTGGCACACGCGCGACTCGCTGACTTCGAGCACCGCGCCGATCTCGCGCAGGTTCAGCCCGCGCTCGTAGTACAGCGACATCAGCAGCTTCTCGCGCTCGGGCAGCCGGTCGATCGCGTCGACGAGCGCCTCGCGCAGGTGGTCGTCGAGCAGCGCCGACAGCGGATCGGCATGATCGACGCGATAGCGGTCGAGGAACGGCTCGTCGTCGGCTGCGCGGTCGAAATCCTCGTAATAGATGAGCTGGCTGCCGTGCAGGTCCTGCAGCATCCCCTGGTATTCGTCGAGCGGCATCTTCAGGTGCTGCGCGATCTCGGTCTCGCTCGCCGAGCGGCCGAGCTGCTGCTCGACCTGGTGCACCGCGTGCTCGACCTCGCGTGACGTCTTGCGCAGGCTGCGCGGCAGCCAGTCGTTGCTGCGCAGCTCGTCGAGCATCGCGCCGCGGATGCGCTGGGTCGCGTAGGTCTCGAACTGCGCGCCCTGGTCTTCCTTGTAGCGGCCGGCCGCGTCCATCAGGCCGATCATGCCGGCCTGGATCAGGTCGTCGAGGTCGACGCTCGCCGGCATCTTCGCGACGAGCTGCAGCCCCAGGCGCCGCACGAGCGGCGCGTATTGCGCGAGCACGTCGGCCTGGGTCATCTTTCCCTGAGCGTTGTACATCATGGCTCTCTCCTTGCGGTGGCGCTCACGCGGCGTGCGCCGCACCCGCCTCGTAAGACGGCTTGCCGCCCGCATGCACGGCGCGCCCCGCGCCCGTGCCCGGGCGCATCGGCCAGTACAGCAGGTCGGCGGCAATCTGCCGGTAATCGCGCGCGGCGGCCGACGACGGAAACGCGTCGACCGCGGTATGCATCAGGTCGCGCGCATGCTCGACGAGCGGATCGGCGTTCACGCAGCCGGCGTCGGCGATCGACACCGTCAGGTAGCGGCTCGCGACGCCCGCGAGGTTGTCGAATGCGGTCCTCGCGTCGGCGTGGCTGCCGACGTGATTGGTCAGCACGCGGAACTGCGCGACCGCGTGCGCGAAATGCAGCCGCTTCATGCACGCGTACGCCTCGGTGATCGCCTGCGCGGCGACCCGCGTGACGATCAGCACGTCGTGCGCCTCGCGCGCGAGCGCGGAGAACCCGCCGTCGGCGCCGAGCTGCGCGTCGACCAGCACGATGTCGGCCTGGCCGTCGACGAAGTCGCTCAGTTCCGTATCGTCGTAGCCGTCGCGTGCGAGCCGCGCGGCCGCGCACAGGCCGAAGCCGGCGGCGACGCGCGTGCGTTCGCCGTCGCGCAGCCACGCGCCCGCGAGCGTCGCCGTGGCCGAGTGCACGTCGGCGCGCTCGTCGACGACGAGCACGTCCTTGCCGAGCGCGGTCAGCGCCGCCGCGAGGTTCACGACGGTGGACGTGCAGCCGACGCCCGCCGGCCCGCCCGTCACTGCGACGATGCGCGACGCGCGCCCGGCCAGCAGGCGCCGCAGCCCTTCGGCCTGATCGATGATCCGTTTATCCAAATCGCACCTCGTGCAGCTCGGCGGTGGAACGTGCGGTCAGTGCGGACAGCAGCGTCGGCATGTCTTCGTCTTGCGGCACGAAGGGCGAGCCGTCGCGCGGCACACAGAACGCGCTCTTCAGCAGGAATTTGGTCGACGCGACGTACAGGTTCTCCGGCACCTTCTGGCCGGTCGACACGTAGTGGACCGGCAGCTTGTAGCGGATCACCGTGTCGAGCACGCCGCCGAGGTGGGTCGCCTCGTCGAGCTTGGTCAGGATGCAGCCGGCGAGATCGGGGTGTGCCGCGTGCGGATGGTCGGCCGCGCTGCGGTAGGCCTGGACGACCTCGTTGAGCGTGTCGCCGTGGCTCGTCGCGTTGAGCAGCAGCAGGCGCTGCACCGGCGCGTTCGCACCGTGCAGCATCGCGATCTGGTCGGACAGCGCGCGGTCGCGCTGGCTCATGCCGATCGTGTCGATCAGCACGATGTGCTTGTTGCGCAGCTCGGACAGCGCGAGCTCGAGATCACCCGCATCCTTCACCGCATGCACGGGGACGCCGAGGATCTTGCCGAAGATGCGCAGCTGCTCGTGGCCGCCGATCCGGTAGCTGTCGGTGGTCAGCAGCGCGACCTTGCTCGCGCCGAAGCGCATCACGCAGCGCGCGGCGAGCTTCGCGGTGGTGGTCGTCTTGCCGACGCCGGTCGGCCCCATCAGCGCGAACACGCCGCCGCGCTCCATCAGCGCGTCTTCGCTCTCGAGCACCGGCAGGTTCGCCGCGAGCACCGACTGCGCCCAGTCGGCGGCCTGCTCGAAGGTCTGCGCGCCGTCGCCGGACGGCAGGTTGTCGACCAGCATGCGCACCAGCTGCGCGGAGAAGCCGGCCGAGAACAGGTGCCGGGTCAGCGCGCCGTGCACCGGGCTGCGGCGCTGGCGGTCGTGCCACATCAGGCTGTCGAACTGCGCTTCCATCATCCCGCGCATCGCGCCGAGCTCGTGCATCACCGTGTCGTTGACGATGCTCTCGACGCGCGTCTTCACCGCGTCGGCCACCGCGGCGGCGGCCTCGGCGGACAGGCGCGTGCGTTCGGCCGGCTTCGCGGCGCCCGTTTCGCCCTGACGGGCCGTCGCGGCAGCGGCCGGCGGCATCCGGCGCTCGGCGTCGCGCACGATGTCGCGCGCCCAGGCGGCCGGCGTCGCGGGTGCGGCGTCCTGCTGCGTGCGGGCCGGCGCTTGCGGGGCGGCCGGCGCGGCCTGCGCGCGGGCGATCAGCGCTTCGCGCTGCTGGGTCAGGCGTTTCGCGTGCTCGACGAGCCACGGCGCGGGTTCGGACGCTGCCGACGGCGTGCCGGCAGCGGTGATCGGCGCAACGGGCGCAACCGATGCCGCGGCCGTTGCGTGCGCGTCGGCATCCGCGTCGAAGGCGGTCGGTTCCGCGGCCGGCTCCGTCGCTTCGGCGCGCGCGCCGAACACCGAGGAAAACACGTCCGGGAGCCCACCCTCGCCTGCCGCATACGGATTGACGGCCGGGCGCGCGAGCCCGGCACCCGGGCGCGACACGATGCCCGGCACGGCTGCGGCCGGCACGGATTCCGGCGTGCGCGGCGGAAGGCTGCGCGCCCGGGCCGCGGCCGGCGGCGCGACCGCGGCGAGATCCGAATCGGCGAGCGCGACGATTTCGACACTGCCGTCATCGAGCGTGCGGTTCGACAGCACGACGGCGTCGGCACCCAGTGCCTCGCGCACGAGGCGGAGCGCGTCGCGGCTGGTCGCGCCGGTGAATTTGCGAATGTTCAAGCGGAACCCCCGATGACGTTAACGACTTTGATCGTGCGCGTGTCCGGCACTTCGGCATACGACAGCACTTTCAGTTGCGGCAGGCTGCGGCGCAGGAAACGCGCGAGCATCGCGCGCAGCGCGTGCTGCACCAGCAGCACGGGCGGCAGCCCGAGATTCTGTTGACGCAGCATCGCTTGCTGCGTGCCGGTCAGAAGGTTGTGCGCGAGGCCGGGTTCGAGGCCCGGGTTCGCGCCGGTGGCGAGCGCCTGCGACAGCACGCGCTCGAGATTCGAATCGAGGCCCATCACCTGCATCTCGCCCGCGCCCGGATACCACTGCTGCGTGATCGCCCGGCCGAGCGACAGCCGCACCGCGGCGGTGATCTCGTACGCGTCGCCGCGGCCCGCGTGTTCGGACACGGCCTCGAGGATCGTGCGCATGTCGCGGATCGGCACGCCTTCCTCGAGCAGGTTCTGCAGCACTTTCTGCAGCGTCGTCAGCGAGATCGTCTTCGGCACGAGGTCCTCGACGAGCGACGGCGCATCCTTGCCGGTGCGCTCGACGAGCGACTGCACTTCCTGGCGGCCGAGCAGCTCGGCCGCGTGCTGCACGACCAGATGGTTCAGGTGGGTCGCGACGACCGTGCTCGCATCGACGACCGTGTAGCCGTACACCTGCGCCTGCTCGCGCATCGCGACGTCGATCCACACGGCCGGCAACCCGAACGCCGGATCCTGCGTCGTGGCGCCCGGCAGCGCGGCCGTCACCTGGCCCGGGTTGATCGCGAGCCACTGGCCCGGGAACACTTCGCCCGTGCCGATCTCGACGCCCTTCAGCGCGATCCGGTATGCGTTCGGCCGCAGCTCGAGGTTGTCGCGGATGTGGATCACCGGCGGCAGGAAGCCGATTTCCTGCGCGAATTTCTTGCGGATGCTCTTGATGCGCTTGAGCAGCTCGCCGTCGCTGTTCTTGTCGACGAGCGGGATCAGCCGGTAGCCGACTTCGAGGCCGAGCGGATCGATCAGCTGCACGTCGTCCCAGGTCGCCTCGTGGCTGTCGCCCGGCAGCGCGGCGGGCGGTGCGATCTCGGTCACGTCGCCGGCCGCCACGCGGGCCGCCGCGCGACGCGTCTGCGTGCGGGCCAGCCAGATCGCGCCGCCGCCGAGCGCGAGGAACGCGACGTGCGGCATGCCCGGGATCAGCCCCATCAGCACGATGATCGCGCCGGTGATGTTGAGCACGCGCGGGTTGGTGAACAGCTGGCCGGTGATCTGCGTGCCGATGTCCTCGTCGGTCGCGACGCGCGACACGATCACGCCGGCCGCGGTCGAGATCACGAGCGACGGGATCTGCGCGACGAGGCCGTCGCCGATCGTCAGCAGCGTGTAGTTGGTGCCGGCCGCTGCAAAGCTCATGTCGTGCTGCACCATCCCGACGATCAGCCCGCCGATCACGTTGATCGCCATGATGATCAGGCCCGCGATCGCGTCGCCGCGCACGAACTTCGACGCGCCGTCCATCGACCCGTAGAACTCGGCTTCCTGCGACACGGCGAGGCGCCGCTTGCGCGCCTGTTCCTCGTTGATGAGGCCCGCGTTCAGGTCGGCGTCGATCGCCATCTGCTTGCCGGGCATCGCGTCGAGCGTGAAGCGCGCGGACACTTCGGCGATCCGCCCCGCGCCCTTCGTGATCACCATGAAGTTGATGATCATCAGGATCACGAACACGACGATGCCGACCGCGAAGTTGCCGCCGACGAGGAAGTGGCCGAACGCCTCGATCACCTGGCCCGCCGCGTCGGGGCCGGTGTGGCCTTCGAGCAGCACGACGCGCGTCGACGCGACGTTCAGCGACAGCCGCAACAGCGTCGAGAACAGCAGCACGCTCGGGAACGCCGCGAAGTCGAGCGGCTTCATCGTGTACATGCTGACGAGCAGCACCATCACCGACAGCGCGATGTTGAACGTGAACAGCAGATCCAGCAGCAGCGGCGGCAGCGGCAGGATCATCATCCCCAGGATCATGCAGATGAGGATCGGGCCCGCGAGCGCGCGCAGGTTGGTGCCCGCGAACGGGTTCGCGCGCTTGGCGAACAGGCCGGTGGTCGGGGTGCTCATGCTGCGTTCCCTTGCTTGCCGAGCGTGTCTTCGGCTTCTTCACGCTCGTCGTCGGCGGCGACCGACGACCCCTTGTCGAGGTCGGCCGGCACGTCGAGATCGACCGGCGCGGCCGGGAAGGCGCCGCCTTCCGAGCGGAAACGCTTGAGCTGGTAGACCCACGCGAGCACTTCGGCGACAGCCGAGTACAGCGAGCCGGGAATCTCGCGTTCGAGTTCGACGTTGTGATACAGCGCACGCGCGAGCGGCGGCGCCTCGAGCAGCGGCACGTTGTGCTCGGCCGCGAGTTCGCGGATGCGCGCGGCGACGAGGTTCACGCCCTTCGCGACGACCTTCGGCGCACGCATCTCGCCGTCCGTGTACTGCAGCGCGACGGCGAAGTGGGTCGGGTTCGTGACGACTACGTCGGCCTTCGGCACGGCGGCCATCATCCGGCGCCGCGCGATCGCGCGCTGCTGCTGGCGGATGCGGCCCTTCACGTGCGGATCGCCTTCGTTCTCGCGATGCTCGCGCTTCACTTCTTCCTTCGTCATGCGCAACTTCTTGTTGTACTGCCAGAGTTGGTAAGGCACATCGAGCGCGGCGACCACCAGCATCCCGGCGACCGTCGTGCCGCAGCACACGGCGACCAGATGCATCGCATCGGCGAGCGCCGAGCCGAGCGGCTGGGTCGCGAGACCGAGCAGCTCGTCCTTGCTGCGCCAGATCGCGATCCCGCCGATCCCGCCGACGACGAGCGTCTTCGCGAGCGACATCCCGAGCTGGATCGGCCCCTGGATCGAGAACATCCGGCCCAGGCCCGAGATCGGGTTCAGGCGGTCGAACTTCAGCTCGAAGGTCTTCTGCGAGATCAGCCAGCCGCCGAGCGCCATTGGCGCGAGCAGCGCGGCGAGGCCGGTGAGCGCCAGGATCGGCAGCAGCGCGGCGAGACCCTCGAGGCTCGCGCTGCCGGCCGCCGACAGCATCCGGTGCGTGTCGAACGCGGTCGCGCGATCGAACGCGAACGCACCGCGCAGCATCGTCTGGAGGTGGGCGCCCGACGGACCCGCGAGCAGCCACGCGCCGTAGAACCCGGCCGCGAGCAGCGCGAACGAAGCCAGCTCGCGCGACCGCGCGACCTGCCCCTCCTCGCGCGCCTTCTCGCGGCGCCTCGGAGTGGCGGCTTCGGTTCTGTCGAGATCGCTCTCGTCTGCCACGGGGCCTCCAGTCGGGTACGGCGAAATGCCGTTCTCCAGTGACACCGATTATTCATGCGCCCGTCAAACGCCGATCGGTCGAGCAAAGCCTGGAAAGGGGGGTATTTCGAGGAATCGGGCGAGCGGGGGCGGCGGACGGCCGGCGGGCGGGTGCGGCGCGCGGGGAGACGATGGAAACCGCGTTCGCGGGGTGGCGGGGTGGCGGGGTGGCGCGGTGGCGCGGTGGCGCGGTGGCGCGGTGGCGCGGTGACGTGGTGACGTGGTGACGTGGTGACGTGGATGAAGGTGTGAAGCGGGGAAGCGGCGAAGCGGGAAATGGGGAAACGGTGAAGCGTGGGATCTGCCAAGCAGCCAAGCCGCGAAGCAAGGCAGCCGTGAAGCGATCGTCGGCCCGCCCCGACACGACGGCGTCGTGCGTCGGGGCGGGCGGCGCTCAGATCGCCGGAATCGGATCCGAGCCGTAACGGTTCGGGCCGTTGGTGCCGCGCGAGCACATCCACACGAGCAGCAGAATCCCGCCGACGAGCGGAATGAGCGCGATCAGCAGGAACCAGCCCGAGCGGCCCGTATCGTGCAGGCGGCGGACGGTGACCGCGAGGCTCGGCAGCACCAGCGCGAGCGACACGACGGCCGCGACGATCATCAGCAGCAGCGAGATCGCGCTCGTGTCCGGCCCCACCATGGTGATCGCCTGGCAGAGGATCGACACGACGCTCGTGAGCAACGCGAAATACCAGTATTCCGCGCGGCGCGCGCGGCCCTCGAATTTCGCGTATTGATTGAGTGCGGCACGAACGGCTTCACTGAAACTCATCTTATTGCCCTCATGTTTTATATCGACGATCCCGGAAACAACGCGGGCATTATAAGTTTGAATTTCTTCGCATCGCATCTCCTTTCGCGTGCGGACCGTCTCTCACGCCGGCTCTCGCATTACCGGAGCGGCCGCAGCGGCGGCGTGCCGTATCGCCAACGCGCATGTCACGTCATTTTTATAATCGCGACGACCTGACGCAAATAGCAGCAAGATAATCCACGACTTGATTACACCAGCGTGAAACGCATCTCGCTCGATAATCGAAACGATCGTTCTGCGCTGATTGACCGACCGGCCGGGAATATCGCCGGACGTCGCGCGCGCACGTCGAAAACGGCGCGTCCCCCGGCCGGCGTTCTCTAACCGGCCGCCGCCTGCTGCAACGCGCCGAGATCGAGCTTTTTCATCTTCATCACCTGCGCCATCACGCGTTCGGCGCGTGCCGGGTCGCCCGCCATCAGTTCGGGCATCTGCACCGGCACCACCTGCCACGACACGCCGAAGCGGTCGCGCAGCCAGCCGCACTGCTGCGCGCGCTCGTCGCCGCCTTCGGCCAGGGCCGCCCAGTAGCGGTCGATCTCCTGCTGGTCGAGGCAGTTGACGACGAACGACACGGCCGGTGTGAGCGGGAACGCCGGGCCGCCGTTCAGCGCGAGAAACGCCTGCCCGTCCAGTTCGAACGACACCGTCATCACCGCGCCCTCCGCCTGCCCCGACGCCTGCGCGCCGGACTTGCCGTAACGGGCGACGTGCAGGATGCGCGCGTCGTCGAACACCGACACGTAGAAGCGGGCGGCCGCCTCGGCGTCGTGGTCGAACCACAGAAACGGCGTGATGCGTTGGATACGCTGGCTCATGGCGCTGTCTCCTCGATGTCGTGCCGGCACCGGTGCCGGTCTTATATCGTAGGCGCTGGCGCGACGTTCCCCGGTAATCCGGGTTGAACCATAAAAAAAGGGGGCGATCGCTCGCCCCCTTCGTGCTGCTGCCGTCCGTGCGCGATCAGAACGCGACGTAAGGCTGCGCGCCGCCGGTCGCGGTCCGGTCCATCCCAAAGTAAATCGTCTTGCCGTAGAAGTGCGGCATGCCGAGATCGAGCCAGCCGGCCGCGCCGAACGGGCCGGCGATGTCGTTGAACGCGAACGTCGACGCATTCGCGAACAGCGAATCGGCGTTCGCGACGGGCATCGACACGCCGCCCGACTTCCCGTTCTGGCCGGTCAGCGTCGCCGTATAGGTGGTCGTCGACGACGGGCAGTAGAACTGCGTGTTGGTCGTACAGGCTTTCTGCGCCGAATCGTTGAAGAAGTACGCGTTCGAGCCCGTATCGAAGAACGCGGTCACGTTGCCGCTGAGGAACGTCGCACTCACGTCGCCCGTCGTCGTCGACGTCAGCACCGTCGACGCCCCCAGCGCATTGTTGCCCTGCGTGCCGATCCCGAACGTCAGCAGGCCCGTCGCGCTGCCCTGCCCGCTGCTCGAGATGTTCGGCATCTGCACGATCACGCCGTTGTTGTCGGTCGCGAAGCGATGGACCGGGTTGGCCACCTGCTGCGCGACCGGCACCAGCGCCACGGCGCAGCTCGCATTGCCGTTCGGGCACGCGTAGTAGTTGTTGGACGTCGCCGACGTCGACGTCGCGCAGCTCGTGCCGCAATCGACCGGCGCCGGCCCGATGCCGAGGATGCCGTTCGCGCCGAGGTCGCTCGCCGTGTTGGCCGACGTCCTGGCGCCGTTGTTCGAGCACGAGCTCGGCACGTTGGTCGTGCCGAGATCGCCGATGATCTGCACCGGCAGCGAACCCGCCTGCTCGGTACCGATCGACAGGTCGACGGTACGCACCGAGCCCCACGTGAAGCTCGACACGAACTTGCCGCACTCGGCGACCGGCGCGCCGCCGCTCGTCGTCTGCGGCAGGTTGTTCAACACGCCCGACGACAGCGCGCTGCTGACCAGCCGCAGCCCGTACGACGCGGTGTCGACGAGCACGTTGTTGACCACCTGGCAGTTCGTCGTGCCCGGCACGCAGATCTTCACGTTGACGGTCGGGATATTGATCACGTGCGCGACGCCGGTGCCGACCGTGATCACGGCCGTGTTCGCGGTATTGCCGTCCGATACGTTGGAGCCGCCGCCATTGCCGCCGCCGCTGCCGCCGCCGTTGTCATCGCCGCCGCCGCAGGCGGTCACGAGCATGGCCGTCACGGCCGCGACGCTCAGCAGCCCGAGCCAGCGCCTGAAGGTACGAGGAATTCTCAAGATCGCTCTCCCGCTGTCACTGGATGTCGTTGCCGGTCAGCCCGGCAGGCAGCGCCGCCGGCAGCCATGCCTGGCCCGCGAAGGCGCCCATGTGGCCGCCCGTGCGGATCACGAGGCCGCTCGTGTCGACGGACACGGGCGCGCGCCAGCCGCGCGCCGCATGCGCCGCCTGGACGCCGGCCGTGTACTGCGGGAAATAGCTGCCGAGCAGCGACTCGAGATCCGGCATGCTCGGCCCGCGCCAGGCGAGGCCGAACACGGTGCCGGCCGCGCTCGCGTATTCGTGGATGACGGTGCCCGATCCGAGCGTGATCTCGCGGACGGTGTAGGCGGCCGCGCTCGCCTGCGCGCCGTCGGCGGAGCGCATCGCGCGCTGCAGCGCGCGCACCGTGGCGGCGTGATCGTCCGCCGGCGGCGACATCGGTGCGCCGCCCAGTTCGGCCTGTGCGTGGACGGCCCACAGCACACCCATTGCAGCCGTCGCGTGCGCGGCGGCCCAGCCCAAGCGTTTCAGCTTCACGTTCCCCCCCAAAGGGACTGGCTTCGTTGCCGGCGGTGCCGCCATCAGGCACGGCGCCGCGGGCCAACAAATCAAAGTCTTAAGAATGACGCTTCGTTGCTGCTGATGCGTAGTATGCCTGCGGAGTGTGTCGGAGTGTCAAATCAACGATGCATGACGCGGCGCAGCATGACGAGCGACACGACCCGCGCGCGGGGGGCTCGGCGGGAGAGGCAGGGTGAAAGCCACGCACACCGGGCGCTCCGCGAACGGAGCGCGGCGCGGTGGCGTGCGGTGCGGCACGGTCAGAAGCCGAGACTCGCGAGCAGGTCGTCGACCTGCGCCTGGTCCTGCACGACGTCGGACTTGCCTTCCGGTGCGATCTGCGGCCCGTTCAGCAGCGATTCGGGGCTGCCGGTCGCGCTGATCTGCTCGGCCGCGAGCGCGGCCGCGGTCGCCGCGAACTGCTCGCGCCGCTCGGGCGCGATGTTCTCGACGAGCACGGTGAGCAGCTGCTGCTCGATCAGATAGACCATGTCCATGATCTTCTTGATCACCTGCCCGGTCAGGTCCTGGAAATCCTGCGCGAGCATGATCTCGAGCAGCTGCGCGCTGGTCGCGGACGTCGCTTCGGGCAGCGCGCGCAGGAACGTGCGCGTGTCGTCCATCAGCTCGCGCACGTCCGCATGCTCGATCGGCGCCGCGTACCACTGCGCCCAGCGCGCGTCAAGCGCCTCGGCCTCGCTCTGGATGCGCGCCTGCACCGGCTTCGCGACCTCGATCGCGTTCAGCACGCGCTCGGCCGCCTGCTCGGTCATCGTCGCGACGTAGCGCAGCCGGTCGCGTGCATCGGGCACGGCTTCCGCCGCACGCTCGACATGCTTGTCGAGCCCGAGCTCGCGCATCGAATCGCGCAGCGTGCGCGTGACGTGGCCGATGCGCGCGAGGATCCGGTCGCTCGCGTAATCGGCGCCTTCGGCGTGGCCGTCGGCGCTGAACGCAGCGCCGGCGAGCGCCGCATGGATCGGCTCGTTCACGTCAGCTCCCGGCCTTGGCCATCTTGTCGATGATCTTGTTCAGCTTCTCGTCGAGCGTCGCGGCCGTGAACGGTTTCACGACGTAGCCGCTCGCGCCGGCCTGCGCGGCCGCGATGATGTTCTCCTTCTTCGACTCGGCCGTGACCATCAGCACCGGCAGATGCGTGAGCGTCGCGTCCGCGCGGATTTCCTTCAGCATCGCGAGGCCGTCGAGGTTCGGCATGTTCCAGTCCGAGATCACGAAGTCGAAGCCGCCGCCGCGCAAGCGCGCGAGGCCGGCCGCGCCGTCCTCGGCTTCGTCGACGTTCGTGTAGCCCAGTTCCTTGAGCAGGTTGCGGACGATCCTGCGCATCGTCGGGAAATCGTCCACCACCAGGATTTTCATGCTCTTGTCCATCGTCGTTCCTTTGCAGATTCGTTACCGTCGGGGCCCGCGGCTTCGCACGTGCCCCGTGACATTTCATTCAGACGCGTTGCACGCGGTCACCCATCGTCGCCAGCCGCGCCATCACGCGCCGGCTCATCTCGGCAAGCGGCGCGACCTCGTCCGCGCCGCCGAGCGCGATCGCCTCGCGCGGCATCCCGAACACGATGCAGCTCGCCTCGTCCTGCGCGAACGTGTGGGCGCCCGCGCGCTTCATGTCCAGCAGGCCGGCCGCGCCGTCGCGGCCCATCCCCGTGAGGATCACGCCGATCGCGTTCTTGCCCGCGTGCTGCGCCGCCGAGCGGAACAGCACGTCGACTGACGGCCGGTGGCGGTTCACCGGCGGCTCGTCGGACAGCTGCGCGATGTAGTTCGCGCCGCTGCGCGCGAGCAGCAGGTGCGCATGGCCCGGTGCGATGTACGCATGGCCCGGCAGCACGCGCTCGCCGTGCTCGGCTTCCTTCACCGCGATCCGGCACAGGCCATTCAGCCGCTGCGCGAACGACTTCGTGAAGCCGGGCGGCATGTGCTGCGCGATCAGCACCGCCGGCGCATCCGGCGGCAGCGGCGTCAGCACCTCGCGGATCGCCTCGGTGCCGCCCGTCGACGCGCCGATGATGATCAGCTTCTCGGTACTGACGAGCGGGTTGTTGAACATCGGCGCGGCCGGCTGGCCGCTCGCGGTGCGCGCGGCGGCCGCCTGCGGCTGCGGTGCCTGGCGCACGCGGGCGCGCGACGCCGCGCGGATCTTGTCCGCGAGCTTTTCCGCGTAGTCGAGCATGCCGTCGCGGATCCCGACGCGCGGCTTCGTGACGAAATCCACCGCGCCGAGTTCGAGCGCGCGCAGCGTGATCTCGGAGCCGCGCTCGGTCAGCGACGACACCATCACGACCGGCATCGGCCGCAGGCGCATCAGCTTCTCGAGGAAGTCGAGGCCGTCCATGCGCGGCATTTCGACGTCCAGCGTCAGGACGTCCGGGTTGTGCTGCTTGATGAGTTCGCGCGCGACGAGCGGATCCGGCGCGGTCGCGCATACCGTCATGTCGGGCTGGCTGTTGATGATCTCCGTCATCAGGCTGCGGATCAGCGCCGAATCGTCGACGCACAACACTTTGATCTTCTGCACTGCGGTCATGCCTCCTGCTTTCTCGAATGGTTGGCCGCGTACGGGCTGCCGGCGTTCGGGCTGGTGGCCTTCGCGTTCGCCGGCTGCGCGCCCGCGCCGCCGCGTGCGCCGAACAGCTCGATGCGCGGGCGCGCCGGCGGCGGCGCGGCCGGGCGCTTCGCCGCGAACAGCTCGACGTGCGCGCGCGTCCGGGCGGCGTGCACGCGGTCGGCCTCGCGCGCCAGCGCGGCTTCGCGCTCGGTCACGCCCGGCACCTGCAGCCGCAGCTTCTTCACCATCGCGCGCCCGCTGCGCGGCATGAACGCGACCTTGCGCGGGTGCACGCCCTGCAGGTCCTCCGCGGTGATGCGGATGCGCTCGAGCGCGAGATAGCGGCGCACGAAATCCGCGTTGCGGTCGCCGATGTTGATGGTCGTCATCCCTGCCAGCACGGCCGCGCCGCCGAACACCTTCGCCTCGAGGCGCTCGCGGCGCCCGCCGGCCTTGATCAGTTCGTTCATCAGCACTTCCATCGCATACGCGCCGTAGCGCATCGACTCCGATGCGGCCGCGCCGGCGTCGGCGCCGTCGTCGGGCAGCATGAAGTGATTCATCCCGCCGATACCCGCGATCGGGTCGTGCAGGCACGCGGCGACGCACGAGCCGAGCACGGTCATCAGCACCATGTCCTCGGACGTCGTGTAGAACTCGTTCGGCAGCAGCTTCACGCCGGGGCGCTCGAAGTGGTTGTCGAAGTAACGATTGGTGGCGATCGGCAGCGCGCTCATCCGCGTTCTCCGTAAGCGGGCGCGACGCCCGCGGCACGCGCATGGGCGCGCGGCGGCACCGCCGCGGCCGGCGCCGCGCCGCGCGGGCGCAGGCCCGGCGCGGCGTCGTGCCCCAAGGGCACTTCCTTCGGGGCGCGCGTCAGCTCGTACACCGTTTGCCCGCGCAGCCGGAACGCCTGCGAGACGTAGGTGAAATTCTCCGAATGCCCGGCGAACAGCAGCCCGCCCGGTTTCACGAGCGGCTCGAAGCGCGACAGCACCTGCCCTTGCGTCGGCTTGTCGAAATAGATCATCACGTTGCGGCAGAAGATCGCGTCGAACGGCTTCGCGATCCCGTAGTCGGCATCGGTCAGGTTCAGCTGCTCGAAGCGGATCATCGCGCGCAGCTCCGGGCGCACCTTCACGCGGCCGGCCTGCGCGCCGGTGCCCTTCAGGAAGAAGCGCTTGAGCCGCTCCGGGCTCAGGTGCTTGACCTGGTCGTACGTATAGATGCCGGCCTCGGCCTTCGCGAGCACCTGCGTGTCGAGGTCGGTCGCGAGGATCGATGCGCCGCGCGCGGCCGATTCGCCGAGCGCCTCGATCAGCGTGATCGCGATCGAGTAAGGCTCCTCGCCGGTCGACGCCGCCGAGCACCACACCGACACGGGCGCCGCGCGCCCCTTCACGAAGTCGGCCAGGATCGGGAAATGGTGCGACTCGCGGAAGAACGCGGTCAGGTTCGTCGTCAGCGCGTTGGTGAACGCCTCCCACTCGAGCGGATCGTCCTCCTGCTCGAGCAGGTCGAGGTAGTCGCGGAACGTGTCGAGGCCGCGGGCGCGCAGCCGGCGCGCGAGCCGGCTGTACGCCATGTCGCGCTTGTGCTCGGACAGCGAGATGCCCGCGCGTTGATGAATCAGCGCGCGGATGCGTGCGAAATCCGCGCCGGTGAACGCGAAGTCGCGCCCCGGCTCGCCCGCGCGGGGCGAGGCATCCGGTGCATCGGGTCGAAACGGTGCGCGCGCAGACGGCATGGCTTAGAAGGTCTCCCAGTCGTCATCGGACGTGCCGGCCGCGGCCAGCGCCGGCTTCTCGCTGCTCAGCGCCGGACGCACCAGCGCGGGCTTGTCGGCCGGCTTGTGCGCCGGTGCGGCGGCCGCCTTCGCGAGACGCGGGCCGTAGCCGCCCGCGGCCGGCGCTTCCTTCGCCGCGCGTGCGGCGGCGTCCGGCGCACGCTTCGTTTCGTGGCTCGCGGCCGGTGCCGATGCATGTGACGCATGCGACGCGGGCGCAGGCGACGCGCGGCGCGCCGGCTGAGCGGCCGCCTGCGGTGCCGGCAATGCGGCCGGCGCGGTTACATGGCGGCGTTCCGACGGCGACGCCAGCGCCGGCGCCGGCGCCGATGCGTGCGCGGCCGGGCGTGCGGCGCCGCGCGACGGCGCGACGAGCGCGATGCCGCCCGCGACGCGCCACGCCGACACGACCGCCTTCATCTGGCGCGTCTGCTCCTCGAGCGACGCGGCGGCCGCCGCGGCCTGCTCGACGAGCGCCGCGTTCTGCTGCGTGACGGAATCCATCTGGCCGACCGCGCGATTGACCTGCTCGATGCCGGTCGACTGCTCGTCCGACGCGGCGCTGATCTCGCCCATGATGTCGGTCACGCGGCGCACGGCCTGCACGATCTCGTCCATCGTCGAGCCGGCCCGCGCGACGAGCGCCGACCCGCTGTCGACCTTCTCGGCCGAATCGCCGATCAGCTGCTTGATTTCCTTCGCGGCGCTCGCGCTGCGCTGCGCGAGCGAGCGCACTTCGCCCGCGACCACCGCGAAGCCGCGGCCCTGCTCGCCGGCCCGCGCGGCTTCGACCGCCGCGTTCAGCGCGAGGATGTTGGTCTGGAATGCGATGCCTTCGATCGTGCCGATGATGTCGACGACCTTGCCCGAGCTGGCCGCGATGTCCTGCATCGTCGACACGACCTGGCCGACCACCTCGCCGCCCTGCGTCGCGATGTCGGACGCGTTTACCGCGAGCTGGCTCGCCTGCCGCGCGTTCTCCGCGTTCTGCCGCACGGTGCCGGTGAGCTGCTCCATGCTCGATGCGGTTTCCTGCAGCGACGCGGCCTGCTCCTCGGTGCGCTGCGACAGGTCGGTGTTGCCGGTCGAGATCTCGCGCGCGCCGACGTCGATCGATTCGGTGCCGCGATGCACGGCCTGCACCATCGCCGTCACGGCGTCCTGCATCCGCTTGATGCCGCCGAACAGGCGGCCGATCTCATTGTTGCTGAAGACGTTCACCGGCTGCGTGAGGTCGCCGCCGGCGATCCGCTCGAAGTGCGCGATCGCGTCCTCGAGCGGCTTCACGATCAGCCCGCGCAGCACGAAGCGGATCGCGATCACGACGACGAACGCGATCGCGATGCCGGCCGCGATCAGGCCGATCATCAGCGAGATCTGCGACTGCGTCGCGGTCTGGCGGTCGTTCGCGCGCTTCTGCAGCGCCGCGACCACGGCCGATGCCGTCTGGTCGTACGCGACGAACATCGGGCTGATCTTCGTGTCGGCGACCGCGTGATACGCGGCCATGTCGCCCGCGCGCGCGGCCGCGAACTCGGGCTCGACGCCTTCCTTCACGATCGTCGTATAGCGTGCGGTGAGCTCGTCGACGAGCGCCTGCTCGATGCCGAGCTTCGGCGTGGCCTGGAACGCCTGCCAGTTCTGGCTCGACTTCGCGTACAGCTCCTGCGCGCGGTCGAGCACCTTGCCCGCCTCGGCCGTGTTGCCGGCTTCGGTCAGGGTGCGGAAGCGGTCGAGCGCCACGCGCGCGCGCAGCAACTGCGCCGACGTGTCGTCGAGCGCATGGATCGCCGGCAAGTCGACGTGCGCGATCTCGTCGAGCGAGCGGCTCGCGCGATCGAGCGCGTAGAGGCCGAGCCCGCCGACCGCGGCGGCCAGGCCCACGAGGATGAGTCCGACCGCCGTGAGCGTCGTGCGGATCGACCAGTTATGCAACATTGCAGATTCTCCCGAAGTTCCTGCGCGCGCGGCGCGCTTACGCGCCGAGCGTCTCGATCAGCGCCATTTCCCGGCTCGACATCAGCTTCTCGATGTCCATCAGGATCAGCATCCGGCCGTCGACCGTGCCGAGGCCCGTGAGGTACTCGGTCGTCAGCGTCGCGCCGAATTCCGGCGCCGGCATGATCTGGTCGGTCTGCAGCGTCAGCACGTCCGACACGCCGTCGACCACCATCCCGACCACGCGGTTCGACACGTTCAGGATGATCACCACCGTCTGGTGGTCGTACTCGACGCGGCCGAGATGGAACTTGATCCGCATGTCGACGATCGGCACGATGATCCCGCGCAGGTTGATCACGCCCTTGATGAAGTCCGGCGCGTTCGCGATGCGCGTGACGCTGTCGTAGCCGCGGATTTCCTGCACCTTCAGGATGTCGATCCCGTACTCCTCGTCGCCGAGCGTGAAGACGAGGAATTCCTGGCCCGTCGCATCGCCCTGCTCCGCATCGCGGCGGCTGGTTGCCGCGTTCGCCGCGGCCGGATTGATCATTTGGACTTCAGCGGACACGTTTGCCCCCAATCGGTTGAATGGCGAGAGTCAGAAAATGGCGAGCTCGGCGCCGGCTCGGGCGCCGTGCGTCGCACGGGTTTCGCGGTTCAGCGCCGCGACGTCGACGATCAGCGCGACACTGCCGTCGCCGAGAATGGTCGCCGCAGAGATGCCGTGCACCTTGCGGTAGTTGGTTTCGAGGTTCTTCACGACCACCTGCTGCTGGCCGACCAGCTCGTCGATCAGCATCGCGAAGCGGCGCCCCTCGGTTTCCATGATCGTGACGATGCCCTGGGTCGGATCGGTGCGCGCGTCCTCGACCGAGAACACCTCGTGCAGCGCGACGAGCGGCAGGTATTCGCCGCGCACGCGCACCACGCGCTCGCCGTTGCCGACCGTGTAGATGTCGTCGTTCGACGGCTGCAGCGACTCCATCACGAAATTCAGCGGCAGGATGAAGATCTCGCTGCCGACCTTCACCGACATCCCGTCGAGGATCGCCAGCGTGAGCGGCAGCACGATCCGCGTGGTCGTGCCGCGACCGGCCTGCGACGTGATCTCGACATGGCCGCCCATCGACTGGATGTTGCGCTTCACGACGTCCATCCCGACGCCGCGGCCCGACACGTCGGTCACGGTTTCGGCGGTCGAGAAGCCCGGCGCGAAGATCAGCTGCCAGACTTCGTCGTCGCTGATGTTTTCGGAAATCTGCATGCCCTGCTTCGCGGCCTTCGCGAGGATCCGCTCGCGGTTCAGGCCCGCGCCGTCGTCGCTGACCTCGATCACGATGTTGCCGCCGTGATGCGCGGCCGACAGCACGAGCTGGCCG
Source organism: Burkholderia sp. Bp8984 (assembly GCF_003853755.1). Lineage (NCBI taxonomy): Bacteria > Pseudomonadati > Pseudomonadota > Betaproteobacteria > Burkholderiales > Burkholderiaceae > Burkholderia > Burkholderia sp. Bp8984. The sequence goes on along the minus strand of NZ_QTQN01000021.1, from coordinate 64,478 downwards.
ACGCCGTCCTTGCCGGCGGCGACGCGCTTGTCGACCGTCTCGATCCCGTGGTCTAGGCTGTTGCGCACGAGGTGCGTGAGCGGGTCGATGATCCGCTCGATCAGGCTCTTGTCCAGCTCGGTCGCCTGGCCGAACGTGACCAGCTCGACCTGCTTGCCGAGCTTGCCGGCGAGGTCGCGCACGAGCCGCGGGAAGCGGCTGAACACGTAGTCCATCGGCATCATGCGGATCGACATCACCGCTTCCTGCAGGTCGCGCGCGTTGCGCTCGAGCTGCGCCATCCCGTTGAACAGGCGGTCGTGCAGCGCCGGATCGAACGCGCTCGCGGTTTCCGCGAGCATCGCCTGCGTGATCACGAGCTCGCCGACCAGGTTGATCAGCTGGTCGACCTTCTCGACGCCGACGCGGATCGAGCTGCCTTCGGCGCCCGATGCTGCGGCGGCCGGGCGCGGACGCTTGTCGTCGTGGTGCGCGGCAGCCTGGGCAGCCTGCGCGGCGGGTTCTGCGTGCGGTTGCGATGCCGGTTGCGATGCCTGTTGCGGCGCCGGTTGCGCGGCGGCGCTCGGCTGCGCCTGCGGTGCGGCGGCGGCCGGGGTGGCACCGGGGGCTTGCGCGAAGACCTCGACCCGCGCGGCCGGTTCCGGCGCGGCGACCGGTTCGACGGCGGCCGGTTCGACGGCGGCCGGCGTGGCGGCAGGCGCCGCCGGTGCGGCCGGCGCGGTGCCGCGCGCGATGCGGATCTGGCTGTCGTCGATCACGAAGCAGCACACGGCGACGATGTCGTCGGACGGCACGTCCGATTCGAGCCACAGCGTCAGGTCGGCGCCCGCTTCCTCGCGGCCGACGATCCGGCCGAGATTGCCGAGCTCCTCGGTGAGCAGCGCCTGGTCCTTCGCGTCGACGCCGAGGAGCGTGATCTTCAGGTGCGGGCCGTCCGTGCCGGCAGCCGCCGCCGGATGCGCGGCCGCGACCGCCTGTTCGACCACGTGATCGGGCGCGCGGTCGCTGGCGGAGGTAGCGGCGGCCGGCGCCGGCGCCGGTGCCGGTGCAGTCTCCACGGCAGGCGCGGCAGGTACGACGTCCGCGGGCGCGCCCGCGCCGCTCTCGGCCTTCAGGCGTTCGAGCTTCGCGCAGATCGTCGCGGCAGCCGCCGCGTCCGGTTCCGCGCTCGCGCGATAGTCGACCAGCTGGTCGGACAGCACGTCCTTGGTCTCGAGGAACGCGTCGACCATTTCCTTGGTCAGCGTCAGCTCATGGTTGCGCGCGCGGTCGAGCAGCGACTCGAGGATGTGGGTCGTCTCGGTCAGCGCGGAAAAGCCGAACGTCGCCGCGCCGCCCTTGATCGAATGCGCGGCGCGGAAGATCGCGGCCAGGTCCTCGGGGTCCGGCGAGCCGACGTCGAGGTTCAACAGCAGTTGCTCCATCTGCGCGAGCAACTCGTCCGCTTCGTCGAAAAAGGTCTGGTAGAACTGCGTGATGTCGAGAGTCATGCCCGGTCACCGGTTGGATTCGTCGCGTTCATGTCAGGAGGCGGTCTGCTCGGACAGCGTCGCGACCAGGTCGATCAGCACGGCCGGGTCGATCGGCTTTTCGATCCAGCCGGTCGCGCCCGCGTCGCGCGCGGCGTCCTTGAACGCATCGCTGCCTTCGGTCGTCAGTACGAGAATCGGCGTGTCCGCATACGCTGTCAGCTTGCGCAGCGCGGCGATCACCTCGAGGCCGTTCCTGCGCGGCATGTTCTGGTCGGTCAGCACCAGGTCGTACGGCACGGTGGCCGCCATGTCGAAGCCGGCTTCGCCGTCCGGCGCCACCGTCACGTCGTAGCCGGCCTGCGCAAGCGTCGCCTGCAGCAGCGCACGCATGGTCGCGGAGTCGTCGATGGCGAGAATGGTTCGGATCATGTCGGGCTCCGCAGGACCGCTCCAGGGTGGCTGACCGCCCCCTCGGGGGGCAGCGAACGAAGTGAGCGTGAAGGTTGTTTCATACGCGTCTCGAAATCTTGGAAACGTCAGGGTTTCGGCACCACGGCGACGGCGCTCGCGAGCACCGGTCGCGCGGCCGGCGCCGTGCCGTCGAGCTGCTGGGCCAGTTGCTTCGAGCCCGCGGCGTCGGCCGACAGTGTCGTGGTCGTCGTGTCGTCGCGCATCAGCGCGTCTTCGGATTTGCGGTTCAGCACGATCACGCTGATCCGGCGGTTTTCCGGATCGAGCGGATCGGCCTTGTTCAGGTTCTGCGTCGACGCGAGGCCGAGCACGCGCAGCACCTTCGACTCGTCCATGCCGCCCGCGATCAGCTCGCGGCGCGACGCGTTCGCGCGGTCGGCCGACAGTTCCCAGTTGCTGTAGCCGCCCTCGCCGCCCGCGTACGGCACCGCGTCGGTGTGGCCCTGGACGATGATCCGGTTCGGCACGTCGTTCAGCGTCTTGCCGATCTCGCGCAGGATGTCGCGCATGTACGGCTCGACGTGGTCGCTCGACATCGCGAACATCGGCCGCTTCTGCGAATCGACGATCTCGATGCGCAGCCCCATCAGCGTCGAATCGATGCGGATCTGCTGCTTGAACTGGCGCAGCGTCGGATTCGCCTCGATCGCCGCCATCAGCTTGATCTGCAGGTCGTGCAGGCGCGCCTGCTCGAGCCGGTCCTGTGCGCCCTGCGCCTGCGAGCGCGTCCTGTCGTCGCCGGCCTTCGCGACGCGATCGGCGAGCGACGTCGTGCCGTCGGTTCGGCGCAGCGTGCCGGCATCGAGGCTCGACAGGTCGCGGCCGCCGCCGTTGATGATGCTCGAGTCCTGCGAGCTGCGATCGCCGCTGCCGAACAGCGCGGCCTTCAGCGGCGTGTTGAAGTACTCGGCGATCCCCTTCAGCTGCACCGGCGTGACCGAGCTCAGCAGCCACATCAGCAGGAAGAACGCCATCATCGCGGTCATGAAGTCCGCATACGCGAGCTTCCAGGCGCCGCCGTGGTGGCCCTTCTTCTGCGGGGCCACCCGTTTGACGACGATCGCGCGATCCTTGCTCTTGCTCATCGAATGCTCCGCGTCACTTCGCCTTCACGCGGCGCACATGCTCTTCGAGCTCGGTAAACGACGGGCGCTCGGTCGAGAACAGCACCTTGCGACCGAACTCGACCGCGATCGCCGGCGCATAGCCGTTCAGGCTCGCGAGGATCGTCACCTTGATGCACTGGAACATCTTGGTCGACTCGGCGACGCGCTGCTCCGCGAGGCTAGCGAGCGGCCCGATCAGCCCGTACGACAGCAGGATCCCGAGGAACGTGCCGACCAGCGCCTGCGCGATCATCGCGCCGAGCACCGCGGGCGGCTTGTCGGCCGACGCCATCGTGTGCACGACGCCCATCACCGCCGCGACGATCCCGAACGCCGGCATCGCGTCGCCGACGCGCATCAGCGCGTGCGCGGGGCCTTCGCCTTCCGCGTGGTGCGTCTCGATTTCCTCGTCCATCAGGCTCTCGATCTCGAACGCGTTCATGTTGCCGCCCACCATCAGGCGCAGGTAGTCAGTCAGGAATTCGACGATGTGGCGATCCGCGAGGATCTTCGGGTATTGCGTGAAGATCGGGCTCTTGTCCGGATCGTCGATGTCGGCCTCGAGCGTCAGCGTGCCTTCCTTGCGGGCCTTCGCGAGCAGCACGTACAGGAGCGCCATCAGTTCCATGTAGACGTCCTTGGTGTACTTCGAGCCCTTGAAGAGCGTCGGCAGCACGCGCAGCGTCGCCTTGATGGTCTTCATGCCGTTGCCGAGGATGAACGCGCCGACGCCCGCGCCTGCGATCATCAGGATCTCGAGCGGCTGGACCAATGCGCCCAGATGCCCGCCTGCCAGCGCGTAACCGCCGAAGACGGACAACAGTGTCACGAGTGTTCCCACGATAATCAGCACTGCCTGTCCCTCACGAATGACCGGCGGGGAGACCGCCGTTAATCAGGTTTACGGCAGTCGGCAGGAAAACTTTGGCGGTCGCGCCGCGACCGCGCGGCGGTGTTTACCAGCAGGCCCCGGCCGGTTCGCGCGGCGCGCGGCAGGCGTGCGGAAGGCGTGCGGCTCCCGCCCGGCCCCGCCCGGCGGCGTTCAGGCCGCGGCGGTGGCCAGCCCGGCGCGTGCGGCGGCCGCCTTGCGGGTCTTGCCCGCGCGCGACGGCGGCTGGCACAGGCCGCACACGAAACCTTGATGCGGATCATGCGCATGCGCGACGAAATGGCCGCCGCAGCGCGTGCACGGCGTCATCTGCAGCATCCCCGAGTCGAAGAAGCGCACCAGCGTCCACGCGCGCGTGAGGCTCAGCGCGGCCTCGTCGCCGGACAGGTTCACGTGCTCCAGATAGAGCCGGTACGCCTTCACGATCGACTGGATCGGCTCGCAGCGGCCGTGGTCCTGCATGAACCGGTAGATGTTGTAGAACAGCGACGAGTGGATGTTCGGCTGCCACGTCATGAACCAGTCGGTCGAGAACGGCAGCATCCCCTTCGGCGGCGACGCGCCCTTCAGTTCCTTGTACAGCTTGATCAGGCGGTCGCGCGACAGGCTCGTCTCCGCCTCCAGCAGTTGCAGCCTGGCGCCCAGTTCGATCAGTTCGATGGCGAGGGTGATTTCCTTCACCTCGATCACGACGCTTTTGCTTGCCATGGTGAATAACCGTCCGCTTGACGTTGTTCGGATGAATCGCCAATACGCCGCCCGCCGACGCGGCGCGCCGGCACGAACGCAAGGCGGGGAAGGATCAGCGGACGCTTTCGACCGGTTGGCCGGCCATCAGGATCGCGGAATGCGCATGCGTGACGACGTCGCTGCGGCCTTTGTCGGCGAGCGACGACAGCAGCGCGTGATCGTCGAAGCGGAAACGGCACAACATCTGGTTCGATGCCGCGAGCTTCACGGTCTGGGCGAGCGTGAGGTTCGCGAGCACGTCGGCCAGTTCCTGGGAAACTCCCATGCGGAACATGCCCATCGCCTTGTCTTCCCGCAGCAGGCGCTGCGCGAGGAGGAGGTACGACAGGTTGACCTCTTTGATCTCACTGAGCATTTCGCTGGTGGCGCTCATGATTCCCCCGTTAAGAGCTTTTGCTTTGGCCTTTCATTGTGAAAACGTTTGCTCGATCGGGCGCCTGCTGACGCGCTGCCGGCACGTTTATAGTCTTACAGGGCGAATTCTGGCCAAACGGCATTTATGCCGGTATCAGCGAAGTGGCGCACGCCACGCAGGAATTGTCTGTAAACCGTGTAGGAATTTTTCCGACAAGGCGAATTGAAAGTGAACGAACGGCGGGGTGAATGGGGCGCGAATGCGTCGGCGATGCGGTCCGCATGGGACGAATCCGGCTGAAGGCCATCCGGCAAGGCTGCCGGAAGTTGAATCGGTAAAAATTATAGTGGTTTTTCATGATAGCGCAACAATTGTGGTGGCTATCTCGTTTTATGTTTTCGCACCCTTTTTATCGGGGTTTTCTCGTATTTCATGGTGTAACAAGCCTTAAGTGTTTGAAAAAACACTCGAACCCCTGAAGGCGATATCGATAATGGACTCAAATGGGCGGCGGCGGGAGCCGCGCCGGCCCGCCCCGCAGCTTGCCGCCCGGCGTCCCGCGCACCCCGCCACGGACCCGGCCACGCACCGCAGACAGCGTGCGTCGGCGAGTTCCGCAACCCTGCAGCGGACCAGCATGCGCGCTCGAGCGCTTTGCGCTGGTCGACACCGGAGAACGTCCATGCGTATTGCCCAGATCGCGCCGCTTTACGAAGCTGTCCCGCCGAAACTCTATGGCGGCACCGAGCGTGTCGTGTCCTACCTCACCGAGGCGCTCGTCGAGCTGGGGCACGACGTGACGCTGTTCGCGAGCGGCGACTCCGTCACGTCCGCCCGTCTCGAGGCGGCATGGCCGCGCGCACTGCGGCTCGACCCGTCGATCCGCGACTCGATGGCGCCCCATATGCGCCTGATCGAGCAGGTCGCTCGTGTCGCGCACGAATTCGACGTGCTGCACTTCCACCTCGACTACCTGCCATTCCCGCTGATGTCGCGCCTCGACACGCCGTACGTGACGACGCTGCACGGCCGCCTCGACCTGCCGGAGCTGCAACCGGTGTTCGACGCGTTCCCGGACGCGCCGGTCGTGTCGATCTCGAACAACCAGCGCAAGCCGCTGCCGCAGGCCGCGTGGGCCGGCACCGTGTATCACGGGCTGCCCGACACGCTGCTCACGCCGCAACCGGACGTGAAGCCCGAATATCTCGCGTTCCTCGGCCGGATCTGCCCCGAAAAGCGGGTCGACACAGCGATCCGGATCGCCGCGCAAAGCGGGCTGCCGCTGAAGATCGCCGCGAAGGTCGACAAGGCCGACGCCGACTACTTCAAGGAAGTGATCGAGCCGCTGCTCGGCGAGGCGCATGTCGAATTCATCGGCGAAATCAACGAGGCGCAGAAGCCGGCGTTCCTGTCCGGCGCGAAGGCGCTGCTGTTCCCGATCGACTGGCCGGAACCGTTCGGCCTGGTGATGATCGAGGCGATGGCCTGCGGCACGCCGGTCGTCGCGTTCAACCGCGGCTCGGTGCCGGAGGTAATCGAGGACGGCGTGACCGGCTTCATCGTCGAGGACGTGCAGGGCGCGGTCGGTGCGCTGCACCGGATCGACAGCCTGTCGCGCGACGCGATCCGCGCGCGCTTCGATACGCGCTTCAGCTCGAAAGCGATGGCACGGCGCTATGTCGAAACTTACGAATCGCTTTGCGCGACGGCAAAGCGGCCGACCTTGCGTCGCGTCGCGAGCGCGTGACGGCGAAATTCGTCAGAAATATTCGGTGAAATTCGCGCCGAAATCGGCGCGTAAAACCCAAAGGCGCCAAAGAGCCGCAGTCGATGCGGCTCTTTCTTTTTGTGCGCTCATTCGATCAGGAAACGATCGCGGTTTTTCCCGACGATCCAATTCGGCGGCTTGCCGCGCCCACTCCAGGTTGCACCCGACTTCGGGTCGCGGTATTTCGGAGGCAGCGGTGCCTTTTTCGGCGGACGGCCGCGCCGCGCGCGCTCCGCGAAGCCCAGATCCTGGGCCGTCAGGCCATATTCGGCAATCATTCGCTGGACGTCGGCGATCACCGCCGCCACTTCCTGGCGACGCACGTCATCCGCCTGGGCCTGCAGATCGGCGATCTGCGCCTTGAGCTTCGCGTATTGAGACATTTTTCGGCTCCCTTTTCCATGATGCGGCGCCGGCAGTTCCGGCCGGAACGCCAACACCCGTTACGTCATCCGCACTGCCGCCCTGCCCTTCAAAATTAATGCTGCCATCTTTAACCGAATCGGCTATATCGAGAATGCGGACTTATTCTAATAAAAGCCATTCGTCAGCCATTCGAATTTAACAATCGTTGACCCTCACCCAGCCGATTCATTTCCTATAATCCAGACCAATTCGGGGTGACGGAATAAATCATCCGGTCATCCGTTTGTCTTCAACCCACTTGAACGGGATCCTTACATGAATCTTTCTCAGCGTCTGGCTGCAGAGGTATTCGGCACGTTCTGGCTGGTGCTCGGCGGGTGCGGAAGCGCCGTGCTGGCCGCAGCCTTTCCGGGCCTCGGCATCGGCTTCGCCGGCGTCGCGCTCGCCTTCGGCCTGACCGTGCTGACGATGGCATTCGCGATTGGCCATATTTCGGGTTGCCACCTGAATCCGGCCGTCAGCGTGGGCCTGACGGTCGCCGGCCGCTTCCCGGCACGCGATCTCGCGCCGTATATCGTTGCGCAGGTCGTCGGCGCGACGCTCGGTGCGTTCGTGCTGTACCTGATCGCGACCGGCAAGCCGGGCTTCGACGTCGTCGGCAGCGGCTTTGCGACGAACGGCTTCGGCGAGCGCTCGCCCGGCCACTACTCGCTCGGCGCGGCGTTCATCTGCGAAGTCGTGATGACGGGCTTCTTCCTGTTCGTGATTCTCGGCGCCACCGACAAGCGCGCGCCGGCCGGCTTCGCGCCGATCGCGATCGGCCTGTGCCTGACGTTGATCCACCTGATCTCGATCCCGGTCACCAACACGTCGGTGAACCCGGCCCGCTCGACCGGCCCCGCGCTGTTCGTGGGCGGCGAGGCGATCGGCCAGCTGTGGCTGTTCTGGGTCGCGCCGATCATCGGCGCGGCAATTGCGGGGATCGTCTACCCGCTGATCGCGGGGCGCGACGATGCCGTCGGCCTCGTGCCCGCATCCGCTCGCACCAGCGAATAAAACACTACGGGGTCACGCGAGCAGAGCAGCGAGCCTCACGCTGTCGAACAACATCGAGGCAGGTAATTTGAACGGGCGCCGCTGGCGCCCGTTTTTCATGGCCGCTCAGGAAGCGGTGACGCCGTCGAGCGTGCCTTCCAGCGCGAACAGCGTGCGTAGGTGGCGGGCGACGCCCGCATCGAAGTTGTTGCCGATCCGCGGGATGTGCGGCAGGTGCGCGATCAGGTCGGGGTTCGCGTTGTTCATCATGAACGCGTGGCCGGCCGTTTCGAGCAGGTCGATGTCGTTCATGTTGTCGCCAAACGCGATGCAGTGGCCGGCGTCGACGCCGAGTCGCGCGAGCACCGTACGCAGCGCGCGGCCCTTCGACACGTTGGCGGTCATCACTTCGAGACAGTCGGGCAGCGAGTACGTGACGTACAGCGCATCGCCGAACCGCACGCGCATCTGCTCTGCAACCACCGCCAGATCGGCCGGCTCGCCGATGTACAGCACTTTCGCGATGTCGGCGCCGTCGTGCGCGGCCATGTCGATCACGTCGTACCGGAAGCCCGAATCCTGGTGGAATTCGAGCAGGTGCGGCGCGTCGCGGTCGATCAGCCAGCCGCGGTCGGTGAACAGGTTGACGATCACGCGCCCGTGAGCACCGGTCACGCACGGCTGCACGAGGCCGCGGACGATCGCGGGATCGATGTCCTGCGCATGGATCGCCGTGTCGTCCGGCGCATGCACACGCGCGCCGTTCGACGTGATCAGGTACGGCCGGATGCCCAGCACGTCGCGGATGCCGGCGACGTCCGCATAGTGACGCCCCGTCGCGATCACGAACTGCAGGCCGTCGCGGTCGAGCCGGCGGACGGTCTCGATCGTGTACGGATCGAGCTGGTGGTCGCTGTTGAGCAGGGTGCCGTCGAGATCGGTGGCGATGACTTTGTACATGGGGGTTGGGGGAGTGGCGCGCAGGACGCTGCGGAGCCGCCATTTTAACGTCGTGCCCGGCCGGGCGCCGGGCGGTTGGGGGAATGGGCGCGACGCCCTGTTCTCCCCGCTCCGACCGGCTCGACCGTTCACCCTGCTTCAGCCGCCCTCAACGCCTGCAGCGCGAGCCGCAACGCGCCGTGCGCGGAATCGTCGAGCGGCGCGCGCAGCCGCGCCGCATGGCGTGCCGGCACGGCCGGTGCCAGCGCGTCGGCCAGCCCGCCGCACAGCGCGACCGGCAGCGCCTGCTGCGGATCGAGCGCGTCGATCATCTTGCCGATCTCGTCGCCGGCCTGCGCGATCAGCGCCGCCGCATAAGAATGGTCGCAGTGCGCGAACACGATCGGCGCGAGGCGCGCGTAGATCGTCTGGTTCGCATCGCACGACCACTGGACGAGCGCGTCGCGATCGTGCGCGCCCGTTTCCGCGAGCAGCGCGCCGGCAAACGCGTCACGCGGCACGCGGCCGTCGAGCGCCTGCTGCGCGTACGCGAGCGCGCGCATGCCGAGCCACGCGCCGCTCGCCTCGTCGCCGGACGGAAAGCCGAAGCCGCCCGCGATGCGGCAGTCGCCCGCGGCGTCGAGCGCCGCCGCGATGCTGCCCGTACCGAGCGCGACGATGAGCCCCGGCGCACCGCCGTGCGCGCCGACGACGGTCGTATAGGCGTCGCTCTCGATCGCCAGCGCGTCGAGCGGCGCCTGCGCGCGGAACGCGGCGAGCCACGCGGCATTGTTGACGCCCGCGAGCCCGCAGCCGAGCGCGCACTGCGACCAGTCGAACGCGAGCCCCGCCCGCGTGAATGCGTCGGCACAGGCCGCGCCGATCGATGCCCACGCGCGCTCGATGCCGAGGCCGAGCCCCGACGGGCCGCCGCGCCCCTGCGCGAGTTCGCGCCCGTGCCGGTCGGCGAGTACCGCGCGGGTGCCCGTGCCGCCGCCGTCGATGCCGATCGCAAAAAGGAATGCCGTCATGCGTTGATCCTGCTGATTCGAACAGGCGCCAAGCTTAACCGGATCGGTGCCGCGCGCCCATCTGCCGTTCGGCCAGCTATACCGTGAATGGGCCTTCCGCTATGCTGGCACGATCGAATCGACACTGGAACGAGGCCGGCGATGTCGCAGCGGTGCAACTGGGTAAAGACGGAAGCGGATGCTCACTATCACGATACCGAGTGGGGCGTGCCGTCGCATGACGATCGCCATCTGTTCGAGATGCTGATTCTGGAAGGCGCGCAGGCGGGACTGTCGTGGTCGACGATCCTGAACAAGCGCGCCGGCTACCGCGAGGCGTTCGCCGACTTCGATGTCGACGCGGTCGCGCGCTTCACGCCGAAGCGCATCGAGAAGCTGCTCGAGAACCCCGGCATCGTCCGCAATCGCGCGAAGGTCGAATCCGCGGTGACCAATGCACGGGCCGTGCAGCGCATTCGCGAGGATCACGGATCGCTCGCGCAATTCCTGTGGTCGTTCGTCGACCACACGCCGGTCCAGAACGCGTGGCAGTCGTATCGCGACGCGCCCGCATCGACTGCCCAGTCGGATGCGCTCAGCAAGGCGCTGAAGGAGTACGGCTGCAAGTTCGTCGGCTCGACGATCTGCTATGCGCTGATGCAGGCAACCGGGATGGTCAACGACCATGAGACCGGTTGCCCGTGTCACGCCCAATGCGCGGCGCTCGGCGGCAAGCAGCAGCCGGCACGGCGCCGCAAGGCGGGCTGACGGCGACGAAGCTCACGGGCCGGTCGGCTTGGCGCGCACCGGCACGTCAGCACGCGCCGCCAGGTGATCCGCGCAAGGCGAGCCCGAACGCGGCGCCGATTTCCCGGTGAGCACGTCGGCGGCCTTGCCCGTTGGCCGCCGTTGGAACCGCCGTGCCGCCATGCCGCCATGCCGCCATTCGACCGTCTGGCAGTCGATCGGCCACTTTTCCGCCACGATCTGCAATCTTTTCCGGCCCCGAAAAGCAAAACGGCGGAGCGGCTTCTTTCGAAGCACGCTCCGCCGTTTCGCGGCGAACCGTAGACGCTCTTAGTGGAGCTTCTTCGGCAGCATCTGGCTGCGCAGGCGCTTGTGCAGGCGCTTGACGGCTGCTGCCTTCTTGCGCTTGCGGACTGCGGTCGGCTTTTCGTAGGACTGGCGTTCGCGCAGTTCAGCGATCAGGCCATTTTTTTCGATAGCACGGCGAAAGCGGCGAATCGCCACTTCGAACGGCTCGTTTTCCTTCAGAAGAATCGTCGTCATGTCGTTCCTAAATTGCTTAAACGGTCAAAAACGTAGCGGCCAAGCGCCACGCACCGGCCATCCGGGCGTCCCCACAACAGGCGAAACGAGCGGAAATACGGCCTCGGAGGCCGGAAAAGAGAGGCACAAAGCACCGCGGGTACGCTTCACAAGCCGCGTGCAGCGCCGCGTTTGACTGCCAGCAGGAATGCCGAGACGGCATAGGCGTGACAGAAAATCTCAATTCAGCCCGCCATGATATCAGGTAAACATAGCTTCGCCTACCGGTTTACCACTTTTCCGTCGCAATCACGCATCGCAGGCGTTCGAACGCCTATCCGGCCTTGCTGCGAGCCGTTCGAGCCCTTTAAATGCGCGCCGAACTCTACCCAGACGCACCGCAACGCTGTGCTTCCTCACGACAAAATCGAGCCAAATCTTCGGCGCCCCTTCGATTTGGTTTCGAACCACCGAAGTCTGGCTCCGAGGCGGCCAATACTGAATGCACGCGCCCTTGGGGCTAGCAGGCGTTGCGCGCTTTCGACTTACTAGTAACAGGAAAATCGGCTGCCGGCTGCAAGCCCAGCGGCTACCGCGCCGTCTGCCATCTCCCAACCTATCCGTAGTACCCGCCCTCAAAAATGGGATTGATGTCCGCACCTCGTCGCTGAAACGCGATCCTCGTCCCGTCATTTCTCCGGCTTCAACGGTACTCCTTGTCAAAAAACCGAATCTGCCACATGCCTCGCCCTACCGCGCCCGGGATTCAACAGGCCAGTCATTCGTCCGATACGGCATCGTCGGTACGTCGACCGGCTGCCGCGTGGTGGCGCGGCAGGTGCCGCACACCGAACGACAGCGCTTATACAGGCGTCGAGGCCATGTTCGGCAAACCGCAGAGCCAGTTCGACCAGCCGGTACGCCAAAGCAACTTCGCATCTGCCCCTAAAGTTTCGTCGCATGGTCGCCGACAACCAAGAAAGGCGGGCGACGCAGGATGCCAAAAAGCGCGACGCCGAACACGAAACAGCCAAATTTAAACCGGGCGTTTTTCCAAAAACGAGGATAGAAATGCTGAATATCAACACCAACCTTTATTCGCAAACGGCGCAAACCAACCTGTCGAATACGCAGAACGCGCTGTCGCAGGCAATCAACCGCCTGTCGTCGGGCAAGCGCATCAATTCGGCAGCCGATGACGCAGCCGGCCTCGCAATCTCGACGACGATGACGGCGTCGATCAACGCGTACAACCAAGGCGTCGCGAACGCGAACAACGCGGTGTCGATGGCTCAAACTGCTTCGAGCGGCCTCTCGGCAATCACCGCCAACCTGCAACGTATCCGCCAACTGGCAGTTCAGGCTTCGGACGATTCGATCGGCACGGCCGCCCAGGCCAATCTTAATACCGAGGTGCAAGCGCGCCTCGGGGAAATTGACCGTATCGCCGGTCAAACGACCTACAACGGCATCAAACTGCTCGACGGCACCGCAGGCGCAAATCTGACGTTCCAGATCGGTGAAAAAGCAGGTCAGCAACTGAAAATGGATTTGAGCGCTGCCTATGACTCGGCAACGTTGACTGTGACCGGCGATGTCACATCCACGACGAACGCGCAAACCTTGATGGGCCAAGTCGATGCCGCCCTCAAAACGGTCAACACCGAGCAAGCCCAACTCGGCTCGAACATCAACATCTTCCAGGCCGCCATCTCGCAAACGACGTCGCAATCGACCAACCTGAGCGCCGCAAGCGCACAGATCACCGACGCGAACTTCGCACAGGAAACCGCCAACCTGTCGAAGGCTCAAGTGCTGCAGCAAGCTGGCATCTCGGTGCTCGCGCAAGCGAACTCGATGCCGCAGCAGGTTCTGAAGCTCCTGAACTAATCGTTCGGCAAGACGCTCACGTCGCGCATTTAGAAATGCGCAACGCGGGCGTCGATGCAGCAGCAAAAAGATGCTTACCCGGGGAAGGCGCCTTCGGGTAAGCATTTTGCACGTCGCGCTGTACATCAGGCACCGCGATGTCGATGCGCCTGACGGCGCACCTTTCAACAGACGGAGTCCTCGATGTCGACGACGAACATTTCCAGCACCACGGCCAACAGCGCGCTGACACAGGCGGCGCAGTCCATCATCAGCGGAGTGACGAACTCGAACACGGACACGTCCGCACTCGTTTCCGCGATGGTTACGGCCAAGATGGCCGCACAGACCACGCAGAACGTCAACCGGCAAAATCTCGACAACACCACGCTGTCGGCCATCGGCTCGCTCAAGTCGGCACTGTCCTCCCTGCAATCGGCGCTGTCCGGGCTCACCGACGGATCGGCTCTGGCGAAAACCACCGCCACCGCGAGCGGCAGCGGCCTGAGCGCCACCACGTCGACGGGCTCGGTCGCCGGCAGCTATTCGATTGCGGTAACGCAAGTCGCCACCGCGCAGAAGCTTGCACTGACAGCGGGCGTGCAGCCGTCCACCAAACAGCTCGGGACGGGCAGCCTCACCATCACGCTCGGCAGCGGCGCGCCGATGACCGTCGGAATCAACACCGGCAACAACACGCTCGCGGGCATCGCCAGCGCAATCAATTCGGCGAGTGGCAATCCCGGCGTGACCGCCACCGTCGTTACCGGCACGGATGGGTCGCACCTCGTGCTGACCTCGAACGTGACAGGGGCGGCGAACACGATCCAGGTATCGACCAATTCGACGGACGGGCTGGCCAGCCTCGCGACCGTCGACAGCTCGGGCGTCGCAACAAACAACTACGTCGAGAAAAACAACGCACAAGACGCGATGCTCAGCATCGACGGCATCACCAATATCCAGAGCGCCAGCAACACGATCACCGGCGCCATTACAGGCGTGACGCTCAACCTCGCCACGTCGGCGGCAAACACGACCCAAACCCTCACGGTCGCGGCGGACAACACGTCAGCGACCAACGCGATCAACGGCTTCGTCTCGGCATACAACTCATTCGTGAGCACCGCATCGTCGCTGTCGAGTTTCGACTCGACCGCCGCTGCCGGCAGCCAGGGCGGGCCGCTCATCGGCGATTCGATGCTGAATTCGATCGTCGGCTCGCTTGCGACAGCCCTTTCCAAGGGCGTAACAAGCGGCAGCAGCACCGTGAGCCTGAGCGCGATCGGCATCAACCTGACGCCGAACGGCACGCTCAGCGTCGATAGTGCGGCTTTGTCGAACGCCCTGACGTCCAATTCGGCGTCGGTAGCGACCGCCTTCAACGCGACAAATGGCATCGGCGCAGTGCTGAACAACAACATCACGTCGTATCTGCAGACGGGTGGGATCATCGATACGCGCGTCAACGCGCTGAACAGCGACCTCGCCGACGCGAAGACGCAAGCGAAGACCCTGCAAGCGTATGCGAATCAGTTGACCGATCAGTACAATGCGCAATTCACCGCCCTCAATACGCTCATGGCGCAGATGCAGAACAACTCGCAGTATCTGACGCAGTTGTTCGGCGGCACCAATAGCGCCGGCGCACTCGCCACCAACAAGTCATAAGGCCCACCGGATGTATCGAGCCGCGCGGTACTTTTGAAATGGCACTGGAGTGATCGTCACGATGGATCAACCCACATTACTCGCACGCGTGTGGCAACTGACGCAGGCAATCGAACATGCCGCGACGATGGCGGACTGGTGCGGCGCGGCGCGTCTCGCGGAAGCGCGCTCGCCCCTGCTGATGTCGCTGAGCGCACCGCAAACGCCCGATGCGCTGGCGATCATCCGCCGCATACAGGCGATCGACACAGCCATCGCGGCCGACGCGGAAACGACGCAGCGGGAGTTGCATGCGGAGTTTCAGGCCGCACTCGGACGGACCGAAGCTGCCGGCCGATATCAGCAGATCGCGCAACTGTAACTGCATTGCCACTGCATTGCCGCCAGGTACGTCGCGAGCGGCACTTCGCGCCGGACATTTACCTCCGGCCCGGCCATTCATCGCTTCGTTGCGATGAACGGCGTGCTCCGCACTAGCTCACCGACACCTCATCCCGCGCATGTTTGGCACACATCGTGATGAACGTTTCTTCCAGATTGCGGGCAAAGCCGTGGGGTCACATAGCGACGAAGTGAGCAGACGGTCGCGCAGCTCGTACGAAACGCCAAGGTATAGGCGCGAGCGAGGGACATGACTGCAGCGAAATTGCAGCAAAAAATCAGAAAAACCGTGGAAAAAGTACTGCCTGATAAGCTCGCACCCAGCGCAAGCCCTTGATTTATATAGACTTTCTTGGCGCGCCCGGCTGGGATCGAACCAGCAACCCCTGCCTTCGGAGGGCAGTACTCTATCCATTGAGCTACGGGCGCATATGACAGTGACGACAGTGAAACGACCCCAATAAACCGGCCGCCCACCATTGACAAGACCGCAAGGATACCCGGTTTCCCAAAACGCGTCCACCTTGCCCGCCGAAACCCCGTCAGGCCCGCAATTCGTGCGGGTAAACACGCGCCTTCGCGCCGCTCGCCGTGATGTAAACGTTCCGTCTATAATCGTCCGGACTCATTGGATCGCCAGCCATTTTGCCGTTGCACCGCGCTCACAATTCCTAATCACGGAGACGAGGCAAGCATGAGCGAAGCACCCCACGAATCTCCCGTCAAAACCCCCGGGCAGCTGATTGCCGTCGTCATCGCCTCATTCGCGATTCCGATCGCCCTGATCGTCCTGTTTGCCACTTATGCCAACCATGCGTTCCGTTCGGGCGCGGGCACGGATGCGCTATCCGACGAACAGGTCGCCGCGCGGATCGCACCGCTCGCGAAAGTCGACGTGAAGGACGCCAATGCGCCCCGCACGTACAAGACCGGCGAGGAAGTCTACAAGGCCGTGTGCGTGACCTGTCACGGCACGGGCGCCGCCGGCGCGCCGAAGTTCGGCAACAAGGACGACTGGGCACCGCGCATCTCGCAGGGCTTCGACACGCTGCTGAAAACGGCGCTGTCGGGCAAGGGCGCGATGCCGCCGCGCGGCGGCACGAGCCCCGACGACGTGAGCGACTATGAAATCGCGCGTGCGATCGTCTACATGGCGAACAACGACGGCGCGAACTTCCCCGAACCGGCTGCCCCGGCCGCCAATGCGGCACCGGCGGCGAGCGGCGCGGCGGGTGCGGCAGGCGCTTCGGGCGCCGATGCATCGAACGCGCAGGCCGCCGCTGCAATGGCCGCGATCGCCGCGATTCCGAAGGCCGGCGAAAAGCCCGCGGCCGCGCCGGCCAGCGCCGACGCCGCCTCCGCCGGCAAGGCGCTGTACACGCAGGTCTGCCAGGCGTGCCACGCGGCCGGCGTGCTCGGCGCGCCGAAGTTCGGCAGCAAGGAAGACTGGGCGCCGCGCCTGAAGGACTCGATGGATACCGTCTACAACTACGCGCTGCACGGCAAGGGCGCGATGCCGCCGAAGGGCGGGTCGAGCGCGTCCGACGCCGACGTGAAGGCGGCCGTCGACTACATGGTCAACGCGTCGAAGTAACGCCTGCCGGCCAGAAAAAACCCCCGCGGCGCACACGCATCGCGGAGGTTTCGTTTATCCGGATCGCCGGGGCGTCCGTGCGCCGAAGCGCGCCGCCTCACTTCTGCAACAGCGCCTTCAGGCTCGCGAGCCGGTCCTTCGGCGTCATCGGCGCTTCCTCCGGCGTGGGCGGCGGCGCTTCGTCGAGCCCCATCTCGGGAATGAAGCGCGACGGCTCGCACACGACCGTCTCGCGCGCCCGCTTGCGCTTCTTGCACCAGTTCAGGTGGAGGCTGCGCTGCGCGCGCGTGATCGCGACGTACATCAGCCGGCGCTCCTCCTCGATCCGCTCGTTGTCGATCGGGCCGTCGTCCTCGCTGCCGCCGCGGTGCGGCATGATGCCCTCCTCGACGCCGACCAGGAACACGTGCGGATACTCGAGCCCCTTCGACGCATGGACGGTCGACAGCCGCACGGCATCCGGATCCTCGTCCTTGCCTTCGAGCATCGACATCAGCGCGACGGTCTGGATCAGGCCGAGCAGGTTCTTGCCGGTGTCCGCAAGCCCGTCCGCGTTGTGGAAGCCGTCGGCCTCGCCGTCGACGGCTTCGGTCTCGGGCTTGGTGCCCTTGCGCTTCAGCCATTCGAGGAATTCGAGCACGTTCTGCCACTTCGACTGCGCCTGCCGCTCGTCGAACGCGTCGTACAGGTAGGCCTCGTAGTGAATGGCCTCCATCATGTCGTCGAGCACGACGGTCGCGGGCTCCTTGTCCGCGCGATCGGTCAGGCGCTGGATGAAGTCGCAGAACATCCTGAGCGGCTCGACCTGCCGCGCGGACAGCCGCGCCTCGATCCCGCCCATGTACACGGCCTCGAACAGCGACACCTTCGCCTGGCCCGCGAACGAGCCGAGCGCCTCGAGCGTCGTGTTGCCGATGCCGCGGCGCGGCGTCGTGACCGCGCGGATGAACGCGGGATCGTCGTCGGCGTTCGCGATCAGCCGCAGGTACGCGCACAGGTCCTTGATCTCGGCCTTGTCGAAGAACGACTGGCCACCCGACAGCACGTATGGAATCCGCTCGCGCCGCAGCACCTGCTCGAAGATTCGCGCCTGGAAGTTGCCGCGATACAGGATCGCGTAGTCGCGGAACTGCGCGCGCCGCTCGAACTTGTGCGCGGACAGCCGGAACACGACCGATTCGGCCTCATGCTCCTCGTCGTTGCACGGCGTGACGGTGATCGAGTCGCCCATCCCGTGCTCGGACCACAGCTTCTTCTCGAACAGCTTCGGGTTGTTCGCGATCACGTTGTTGGCAGCGGTCAGGATCCGCACCGTCGACCGGTAGTTCTGCTCGAGCTTGATCACGTGCAGCTTCGGGAAGTCCTTGCCGAGCTGCGCGAGGTTCTCGAGCGTTGCGCCGCGCCAGCCGTAGATCGCCTGGTCGTCGTCGCCCACCGCCGTGAACGCGGCGCGCGGGCCGGCGAGCAACTTCAGCAGCTCGTACTGGCACGCGTTGGTGTCCTGGTATTCGTCGATCAGCAGGTAGCGCAGCTTGTTCTGCCAGCGGTCGCGCACCTGCTCGTTCTTCGCGAACAGCTCGGCCGGCAGGCGGATCAGGTCGTCGAAGTCGACCGCCTGGTATGCATGCAGCGTCGCGACGTAGTTGCGGTAGACCAGCGCCGCCTGGTGCTCGTCCTCGTTGGCCGCGATCGTCATCGCCTCCTCGGGCATGATCAGGCCGTTCTTCCACAGCGAGATGGTGCTCTGGATCTTGCGGATCAGGCCCTTGTCGGTGGTGCCGATCTGCTCCTGGATCATCCCGAAGCAGTCGTCCGAATCCATGATCGAGAACTGCGGCTTCAGGCCGACGTGCTCGGCCTCCTGGCGCAGGATCTGCACGCCGAGCGAGTGGAACGTACACACGGTGAGCTGGTTGACGGGCACCTTGCGGCCTTCCTTGCCGGGCGTGGTGAGCGTCTTGCCCTCGAGCAGCTTCGACACGCGCTCGCGCATTTCGGCGGCGGCCTTGTTCGTGAACGTGACGGCCGCGATGTGGCGCGGCTCGAAGCCTTTCGCTTCGATCAGGTGCGCGATCTTCTGCGTGATCACGCGGGTCTTGCCGCTGCCCGCGCCGGCGAGCACGAGGCAGGGACCGTCGAGGTAGCGCACCGCTTCGTTCTGAGCGGAGTTGAGGCCTGCGGACATGATGGCGGATGATGTTGCGGTTGACGGCGAACGCCGGGAGGATGCCGCGCGCGACGGGCCTGGAATGCAGGCGGACACACGGGGCAGGACGCGCATGTTAACACGTCGGCGACGCGCTTTTCGGGAGCGCCGCCGGACGGGGCCGGGCGGGCAGGCGGTCGTTTCTCGGGCGGCGTGTGCCGGCTTTTCGTGCGGGCAAGCTGCCGTTTCGCCTTCTTGTCGGGTTCTTTATCCAGTCCTCGCCGATCCTTGTCCGGACGGCCAATCCGGCCCCATCCACGGCCCGATCGGTCACAATGGGCGGCCGTCGCGGTGGCAAGCCCGCGGCGGGACGCGCCCCCAACGCCGCCCGCGGGGTCGATGCGCGCAGCGCCCGGCGGTCCGACGCAAATTGCCGGCTGCGGCCGCGCACCTGCCGTGTCCTGCCGAGCATTTTGCCGAACGCGTCGGTGTGCGCCGCCGCGCCATGCCAAAATAGCCGGTCGTCCTCGCGCCCCAGCGGCGCGCCCTCTTTTCGTTTCGTACGCAGCCAGGGATTGCCATGTCGTCATTGCTCAGGATTGGTTTGATGGGTTTCGGTTTCGCCGGCGCGACGTTCCACGCGCCGGTGATCGCCACGAGCGGCCGCACCGAGGTCGCCGCGATCGCGACGGGGCAACCCGATCGCGCGCGCGCCGCCTTTCCGGGCGCCCGCATCGTCCCCGATCTCGACACGCTGCTCGGCCTCGACGATATCGACTGCGTGGTGATCGCCACGCCGAACGACACGCACTTCGCGCTCGCGCGCCAGGTGCTCCAGGCCGGCCGCCACGTCGTCGTCGACAAGCCCGTCACGCTCACGGCCGACGAAGCGCTCGCGCTTGCGCGGCTCGCGAACGCGCGCAGCCGCCTGTTCGCACCGTTCCACAACCGCCGCTGGGACGGCGACTTCCTCACCGTGCGCCGCATCGTCGAATCCGGCGAACTCGGCCGGCTCACCTATTTCGCGTCGCACTTCGACCGCTTCCGGCCGACGCCGCGCACGCGCTGGCGCGAGGAGCCCGCGCGCGGCGGCGGCCTGCTGCTCGATCTCGGCCCGCACCTGATCGATCAGGCGCTCGCGTTGTTCGGGCTGCCGGAAACGGTCAGCGCAACGGTCAAGACACGCCGCGACAACGGCACGGCGCCCGATTTCGTGCACCTGCTGCTCGGCTATCCGGACAAGGACGTCGCGCTGCATGCGAGCGCGCTGTCGGCGATCGAGCCCGCGCGCTTCACGCTGCACGGCACGCGCGGCAGCTACCAGAAGTTCGGGCTCGACACGCAGGAAGACCAGTTGAAGGCCGGCCTCACGCCGGATCACGTCGAGTTCGGCGGCGGCAACCCGCCCGGCGTGCTGCGCGTGCTCGACGGCGAGGTCGAGGTCGAGCGGCCTGTGCCGACGCTCGACGGGCAGTACGCGGAGTTCTATCGCGCGCTCGCCGCGTCGGTCCACGACGGCGCGCCGTTCCCGGTCACGCCGCAGGACGCAGTCGACGTGATGACGATCATCGAGCTCGCCGCGCAGAGCGAGCACGAAGGCCGCCGGGTACCGTTCGTGCGTCGCACCGTCTGACGGCCGCCGGCCGGGTCGTCGCCCCGGCCGCAGCCGCCACCTCGCGCCGCGCCGCGCCCGGCTGCGCGCCCCCGTCAGCCGCCACGGCGCCACGATCCCGAACATTCCGTTACAAATGGTGCGGGAACGAAAGTCAGCGGTCGTCCGGTCTGACGCGTTTCTCAAAAAGTCGATCCGACACCAAACCGTCAGGAGAATGTGATGCAACGGTTGATTCGCGCAGCGGCATGCTGCGTCCTGGTTTCCTCGCTCGCGGCCTGCGTCGTGCAGCCGCAGCGGCCGGCCCGACAGGCGCCCCCGCCCCCGCCGCGGCCGAATCCGCAGGTCGTCGCGAACGATCGCCTGCAGGAGGTCCAGGGCCGGATCGACAACCTGCACCGGCGCATCGACGCGCGCGTGAACGGCGGCTACTACCCGCCGCCGTACGGCGCGCAGCTGCACCACCGCCTCGACGTGATCCGCCAGGAAGCGAACGACATGTCGGGCCAGCACAACGGCGGCCTGTCCGGCGACGAGCAGCGCGTGCTGAACCAGGAACTCGACACGGCCGCGCGGGCGATCGGCGAGTAACCGCGGCCATGCCGGCGCCCGCCGGTGCCGGCAGAAGCGGCGGCGCCGCACGCCGCCGCTTGTCGCGAAGCGACATTCTTTTGCTCAAATTGACAATGCCCACCCGCTCGCGTACAGTCGCCCGCACGCGTCGGGAGAGCGTGTGACCGCGTAGCAGCAACGCCGGTCGCGCCGCCGAAGGGGCACACCCGCAAACTCTCAGGCAAAAGGACCGACCGCGTCGGGGAATCCCGTCCGCGCATTGCGCGGGCCGCACTCCCCGCACTCTGGAGAGCGGCAGTAGCCCGCAGCACATTGGCTGCGCGGGCAGGCTGCCCACCGAAGGGGCGCGCGTTCGCCGGCTCGTGGCCGCGGCGCAATCTCTCAGGTATCGAGGACAGAGGGGCATGTACCGGATCGTTTCGCAGGCCCCAAGGCCGCGACGGTCGGCACATGGCCGTTCTGACCCGCGCGCAAGCGCCTTGCCTGAGGCCTCGATGACTGCACTGAATCAAACCCCGCTCAACGCCGCGCACCGCGCGCTCAATGCCCGCATGGTCGACTTCGGCGGCTGGGACATGCCCGTCAACTACGGCTCGCAGATCGAAGAACACGAAGCCGTGCGCACCGACGCCGGCATGTTCGACGTGTCGCACATGTGCGTCGTCGATTTCACCGGCAGCCGCGTGCGCGCGTTCTTCGAGCACGCGATCGCGAACAACGTCGGCAAGCTCAAGATCCCCGGCAAGGCGCTCTACTCGTGCCTGCTCAATCCGCAGGGCGGCGTCATCGACGACCTGATCGTCTATTACTTCACCGAAGACTTCTTCCGCGTCGTCGTCAACGCCGGCACGGCCGAGAAGGACATCGCGTGGTTCAACCAGCTCAACGAACAAGGCGGCTACGGCCTGACCATCGCGCCGCGCCGCGATTTCGCGATCGTCGCCGTTCAGGGCCCGAACGCCCGTGAAAAGGTCTGGACGACGGTGCCCGCCGCGCGCGCCGCGACCAGCGAGCTGAAGCCGTTCAACGCCGCGCAGGTCGCCGGCACGCCGTTCGGCGACCTCACCGTCGCGCGCACCGGCTACACCGGCGAAGACGGCTTCGAGGTGATCGTCCCGGCCGTGCACGTCGTAGCGCTGTGGAACGCGCTGCAGCAAAACGGCGTGCGCCCGTGCGGGCTTGGCGCGCGCGACACGCTGCGCCTCGAGGCCGGCATGAACCTGTACGGCCAGGACATGGACGACACCGTCTCCCCGCTCGACGCGGGCCTCGCATGGACGGTCGACCTGTCGGCGCCGCGCGAGTTCGTCGGCCGCGCCGCGCTCGAGGCAAACGGCACGCGCGCCGCGTTCGTCGGCCTGATCCTGCAGAAGGAAAACGGCAAGGCGGGCGGCGTGCTGCGCGCGCACCAGAAGGTCGTCACGCCGCACGGCGAAGGCGAGATCACGAGCGGCACGTTCTCGCCGTCGATGCAGGAGTCGATCGCATTCGCGCGCGTGCCGGCGGCCGTCCAGGTCGGCGACACGGTCCACGTGCAGATTCGAGACAAGCAACTTCCCGCGCGCGTGGTAAAACTGCCGTTCGTGCGCAACGGCAAGGTCCTCGCTGCGTAACGACCGGGAGGCGACCGGGAGGCCGCCTGCCGCGAAGCCGGGAAATGGCGCCCGGCGCAACCACACCCGGCGCGCCCCGGCGGCGCGCCAGCATAACGAACACACCCTTTTATCCAGGAGCATCCGATGAGCAACGTCCCGGCCGATCTGAAGTACACCGACGAACACGAGTGGGTCCGCACCGAAGCCGACGGCACGCTGACGGTCGGCATCACCGATCACGCGCAGAGCACGCTCGGCGACATCGTCTTCCTCGAGCTGCCGCAAGTCGGCAAGTCGGTGAACGCGGGCGACGCCGTCGGCGTCGTCGAATCGGTGAAGGCGGCATCCGACATCTACTCGCCGGTGTCCGGCGAAGTCGTCGCCATCAACGAAGAAGCCGCCGACTCGCCGGAAGAAGTGAACAGCGACGCATACGGCGTGTGGCTCTTCAAGATCAAGCTCGCGGCCGGCGCCTCGACCGACAAGCTGATCGACGCTGACGCCTACAGCAAGCTGATCGACTAATTTTCCTTACCCGAACCGCGCGGGGCCGGCCTCGGCCCGCGCGGGACCAGAGTCACGCCATGAAGCTCGAACACCCGGACCGCCTGATGAACCGCACGCCCCTCTCGCTCGCCGCGCTCGAAACGCACGACGCGTTCGCAGAACGCCACATCGGCCCCGATGCCGCCAGCCAGCAGGCCATGCTCGACACGCTCGGCTTCGCGTCGCGCGCCGCCCTGATCGACGCCGTGATCCCGGCCTCGATCCGCCGCGCCGAAACGCTGCCGCTCGGCCCGTTCGCGCAACCGAAGAGCGAGGCCGAAGCCCTCGCCGCGCTGCGCGCCCTGGCGGACAAGAACCAGGTGTTCCGCTCGTATATCGGCCAGGGCTATTACGACTCGCACACGCCGGCCGTGATCCTGCGCAACGTGCTCGAAAACCCGGCGTGGTACACGGCCTACACGCCGTACCAGCCCGAAATTTCCCAGGGTCGCCTCGAGGCGCTCCTGAACTTCCAGCAGATGGTCGCCGACCTCACGGGCCTCGCGATCTCGAACGCATCGCTGCTGGACGAAGCAACCGCCGCGGCCGAAGCGATGACGCTGCTGCAGCGCACCGGCAAGCCGGCGTCGAACGTGTTCTACGTCGCCGACGACGTGCTGCCGCAGACGCTCGAAGTGATCCGCACGCGCGCGCTGCCGATCGGCATCGAGGTCAAGACGGGCCCGGCGGCCGACGCCGCGCAGGCGAACGCGTTCGGCGTGCTGCTCCAGTACCCGGGCGTGTACGGCGACGTGCGCGACTACCGCGCGCTGACGGAAGCGATCCACGCGGCCGGCGGCCATGTGGTCGTCGCGGCCGACCTGCTCGCACTGACCGTGCTGACGCCGCCCGGCGAATGGGGCGCGGACGTCGCGGTCGGCAACACGCAGCGCTTCGGCGTGCCGATGGGCTTCGGCGGCCCGCACGCCGCTTACATGGCCGTGCGTGACGAATTCAAGCGCCAGATGCCGGGCCGCCTGGTCGGCGTGACCGTCGACGCGCAGGGCAAGCCCGCGCTGCGCCTCGCGCTGCAGACGCGCGAACAGCACATCCGCCGCGAGAAGGCGACGTCGAACGTGTGTACCGCGCAGGCGCTGCTCGCGATCATGGCGAGCATGTACGCGGTCTACCATGGCCCGCACGGCCTGAAGACGATCGCGCTGCGCGTGAACCGCATCGCGGCGCTGTTCGCCGCCGGCGTGAAGCAGCTCGGCTTCGCGACCGTCAACGACACGTTCTTCGACACGCTGACGATCGATACCGGCGCACGCACCGCGCAGGTCCACGAATTCGCGAAGGCCAAGCGCATCAACCTGCGTCGCGTGAGCGACACGCAAGTCGGCGTGTCGGTAGACGAAACGACGACCCGCGACGACCTCGCCGATCTCCTCGCCGTATTCGCGCAGGCCGCGGGCGGCACCGCGCCGGCCGTGGACGCGCTGGACGCGGGCCTCGGCGGCGTCGCCGTGCTGCCGGCCGGCCTCGAGCGCACGAGCGCGTACCTGACGCACCACGTGTTCAACCGCCACCATTCCGAAACCGAAATGCTGCGCTACCTGCGCAGCCTGTCGGACAAGGATCTCGCGCTCGACCGCTCGATGATCCCGCTCGGTTCGTGCACGATGAAGCTGAACGCGACGTCGGAAATGCTGCCGGTCACGTGGCCCGAATTCGGCCGGATCCATCCGTTCGCGCCGGCCGAGCAGACCGTCGGCTACCGCGAGATGATCGACCAGCTCGAGCAGATGCTCGTCGCCGCGACCGGCTATGCGGCCGTGTCGCTGCAGCCGAACGCCGGCTCGCAGGGCGAATACGCGGGCCTCTTGATCATCCACGCATACCACGCATCGCGCGGCGAAGCGCATCGCGACGTATGCCTGATCCCGGCCTCCGCGCACGGCACGAACCCGGCGTCGGCGCACATGGCCGGCATGAAGGTCGTGGTCGTCGCGTGCGACGCGCAAGGCAACGTCGACATCGCCGACCTGAAGGCGAAGGCCGAGCAGCACGCGAACGATCTCGCGGCGATCATGATCACGTATCCGTCGACGCACGGCGTGTTCGAGCAGAACGTCCGCGAGATCTGCGAGATCGTGCATGCGCACGGCGGCCAGGTGTACGTCGACGGCGCGAACATGAACGCGATGGTCGGCCTGACCGCGCCGGGCCAGTTCGGCGGCGACGTGTCGCACCTGAACCTGCACAAGACCTTCTGCATCCCGCACGGCGGCGGCGGCCCGGGCGTCGGCCCGGTCGCGGTCGGCGCGCACCTCGCGAAGTTCCTGCCGAACCAGCGTTCGACCGGCTACGCGCGTGCGGAAGACGGCATCGGCGCGGTGTCGGCCGCGCCGTACGGCTCGGCGTCGATCCTGCCGATCTCGTGGATGTACATCGCGATGATGGGCGCGAAGAACCTGACCGCCGCGACGGAAACCGCGATCCTCAACGCGAACTACATCGCGAAGCGCCTCGCGCCGCACTATCCGGTGCTGTATTCGGGCCCGGGCGGGCTGGTCGCGCACGAGTGCATTCTCGACCTGCGCCCGCTCAAGGAAACGAGCGGCATCAGCGTCGACGACGTCGCGAAGCGCCTGATGGACTACGGCTTCCATGCGCCGACGATGAGCTTCCCGGTGCCGGGCACGCTGATGGTCGAGCCGACGGAATCGGAATCGCAGGAAGAACTCGACCGCTTCATCGCCGCGATGATCGCGATCCGCGAGGAAATCCGTGCCGTCGAGGAAGGCCGCGCCGACCGCGAGGACAACCCGCTGCGTCACGCGCCGCACACGGCAGCCGTCGTCACCGCGAACGAATGGCCGCACGCGTACTCGCGCGAGCAGGCGGCGTACCCGGTCGCGTCGCTCGGCACGAACAAGTATTGGCCGCCGGTCGGCCGTGCGGACAACGCCTACGGCGACCGCAACCTGTTCTGCTCGTGCGTGCCGGTGTCGGACTACGCATAACGCTGCCCGCGCTCCGGAGTCCGGCCGTGACCACACCGCACGCAACCCTCGGTTGCGTGCGGTTTTTGCGTCCGCTGCCTGCCCGATCGATTCACGCTTGCCCGCCAATCCGGCTAACATCACACGCGATCCAGCCAATCAAGGAGTTCCGCATGGTGCGTCCGATGTTTCCGGGCCAGGGTGCCACGCAGGAGCGGCCGCGCACGCGCCGCGTCGTGCCGCTGCTCGTCGCGTCGCTGTCGTTGGCCGCCGGCCTCGGCACGGCCGGCAGCGCGCGCGCGGCGATGAATTTCTGCGCGGCGCCCGCGTTGCAGGCGAGCGAGACGACGCAGGCCGAGCCGGGCGTGCAGGCACTGATCCGCAGCGTCGACGCGCGCATCGGCGAGCAGCCGAAGGCAATGGCGCGCGTGCACACCGAGGGCACGCTGCCGCACGAAGGCATCTACGACCAGAGCGTCGATGCGCTGAAGGACATGGAGCTGATGCGCGATGCCGCGCTCGCGTGGCGCGTGACCAATGCGCCGCGCTACCTGCAGCTCGTCGACCGCTTCCTGTCCGCGTGGGTGTCGACCTATCAGCCGGGCTTCAACCCGATCGACGAGACGCGCTTCGACAGCCTGATCATCGCGTACGACATGACGGCGAGCGCGCTGCCGGTCAAGACGCGTAACGCGACGGCGGCGTTCATCGCGAAGCTCGGCGCCGGTTACGTCGCGCAGATCGACGCACAGAAGCGCCCGCTCGCCGGCACCTGGCGCAACAACTGGCAGAGCCACCGGATCAAGCTGATCGCGCTGTCCGCGTTCACGCTCGGCGACCGCAAGATGATGAACGCCGCGCAGCGGCTGTTCGTCGAGCATCTCGCCGACAACATCGGCCCGGACGGCAAGACCTGGGATTTCGAGGAACGCGATGCGCTGCATTACGCGGTGTACGACTTGCAACCGCTGGTGACGGCCGCGCTCGCCGCGCGCCGCTTCAACCGCAACTGGCTGCGCGAGCGCGGCGCGAACGGCGCGACGCTCGCGGCCGCGCTCGACTGGCTCGTGCCGTACGCGCTCGGCGAGAAAACGCACGAGGAATTCGTGAATTCGCCGGTGCCGTTCGACGCGAAGCGCCGCGAGGCCGGCTTGCCGGGTTATACGGGGCAGTGGGACCCGAAAAACGCCACCGAACTCTTTCATCTGGCCGCGCGTCTCGACGGGCGCTATGCGCGCGTCGCGCGGCAACTCTCCCCCATGCCGCCCGCATGGCTCGCCGCGTGCCTGCCATTGCAGGCGCGCTAGCATTATTCTTAAAGCAAGGCAGGTATCAAGATGGCAGTCAGCGTGTTTGACCTCTTCAAGATCGGCATCGGCCCGTCCAGTTCGCATACGGTCGGACCGATGCGCGCGGCGCTGATGTTCGTGCAGGGCCTCGAGCGAGACGGGATGCTCGACGCGACGGCCAGTGTGAAGGTCGAGCTGTACGGCTCGCTCGGCGCGACCGGCAAGGGCCACGGCACCGACCGCGGCGTGATGCTCGGCCTGCTCGGCGACGCGCCCGACACCGTCGATCCCGAGACGATCGACGCGCGTCTGGAAGATGTCCGCAAATCGAAGAAGCTCGCGCTGCTCGGCACGCATCCGGTGCCGTTCGTGCTGAAGGAGAACATCGCGTTCTACCGGCAGGCGCTGCCCGAACACCCGAACGGCATGAAGCTGCGCGCGTCCGACGCGAACGGCGACGTGCTGGTCGAGCGCACCTACCTGTCCGTCGGCGGCGGCTTCGTCGTGACGGCCGGTGCGCCGAACACGAAGGTGCTGAGCGCGGCCGAGCAGATGACGCATCCGTTCCGCACCGGCGCCGAGCTGCTCGCGCTGACCGAGTCGACCGGCAAGTCGATCGCGCAGCTGATGTGGGAAAACGAGCGCGCGTGGCACACCGAGGAAGAGACGCGCGACGGGCTGCTGAAGATCTGGGCCGTGATGCAGTCGTGCGTGTCGCGCGGCTGCGGGATCGGCAACCCGGAAGCCGACGGCAACCTGCCCGGCCCGTTCCAGGTCAAGCGCCGTGCGCCGCAGCTGTATCGTGCGCTGACCGGCCATCCGGAGCGCGCGCTGCAGGATCCGCTGTCGATGGTCGACTGGATCAACCTGTATGCGATCGCGGTCAACGAGGAAAACGCGGCCGGCGGCCGCGTCGTCACCGCGCCGACCAACGGCGCGGCCGGCATCATCCCGGCCGTGCTGCACTACTACACGCGCTTCACGCCGGGCGCGAACGAACAGGGCGTGATCGACTTCCTGCTGACCGCCGCCGCGATCGGCATCCTGTACAAGCTCAACGCGTCGATTTCGGGTGCGGAAGTGGGCTGCCAGGGCGAAGTGGGCGTCGCGTGCTCGATGGCGGCCGGCGCGCTCGCGGCCGTGCTCGGCGGCACGCCGCGCCAGGTCGAGAACGCGGCCGAGATCGGGATGGAGCACAACCTCGGCCTCACCTGCGACCCGGTCGGCGGGATGGTGCAGATCCCGTGCATCGAGCGCAACGCGATGGCGTCGGTGAAGGCGGTCAACGCGGCGCGCATGGCGCTGCGCGGCGACGGCTCGCACTACGTGTCGCTCGACTCGGTGATCAAGACGATGCGCGAGACGGGCGCCGACATGAAGACGAAGTACAAGGAAACGTCGCGCGGCGGGCTGGCGGTGAATATCGTCGAGTGCTGATGCAGGGTCCGGCGGTCATGCGGGTGGATCGATATCACGCATGACCGTCGGACACCATCACCGCCATCAATCGTTCAGCCAGTTCTCCAGCCGCAATCCCGGATAGCTGACGAAATCCCGCTCGTTGTTGGTCACGAGCGCGACGTCGAGCGACACCGCATGCGCGGCGATCAGCTTGTCGAGATGATCCTTCTTCCGCTGCTCGACGCCGACTTGCGGATATCGGGCATCACGGCCACTGCCGTCGCGCATGCAGCACGCGGAGGATCTCGACGATCCCCTCAGCCGGTCTGATGCGATACACGAGCACGTGGTTCGGCGCGACCACCAGTTCGCGCGTGCCTGCCACTCGCCCTTGCCGATACAGCTCTGCACGGGCCGGCAACGTGGCGGCCCTTTGTTCCAGCGGTTCGTCGAGTTCGATTGCGGCCTGCGGGTCGTCCTCGCCGATGTAGTCCATGATCGCGGCGCGATCCTCGTACGCCTTCGGATTCCAGTGCAGCGCGAAGGTCAAGAAGCATCCCCTCGCCTGCCCGCGAGCCGTTCACGCAGCGCCGCACGGCGCGACGCGAAGTCGGCGCTCACCTCCGCGTCGGGAATCGACGCGCGCGGATCGTCCAGCGCCTGCTGCACCTGCTCGCGAAACCAGCGATCGTGGGCCGCCGCCTCGTGTGCCGCCCTCATCGCGGCCGCCCGATCGGGCCCGGTCGCCCGGCCGGCCGCATCCGGGTCGAACTCCGACGCATCCACATCGAAACGGCTGATGCCGATGTCGCGCAAAAAGCCGACCAGCGTTTCAAAGCGGCGAAACACCCGCACGTCGCGTGCAACATCCACGCCCCCGAGCTCCCCGCGTTCCGACACTTTTCATCGGCCAGCGTGCCGGCGCCCCGACAACAGGCGTAATCTGTACATCCCGCTACCCAGGGAGACGGCAGCCCATGTCGCATTCCAAGGATCTCGAGCCGCGCGCCACCACCGGCGCGCGACTGCTCGTCGATGCGTTGCTCGCCAATCACGTCGAACGCGTGTTCTGCGTGCCGGGCGAGAGCTTTCTCGCCGTACTCGATGCGCTGGCGGACGACACCGCGCGGATCCAGACGGTCGTCTGCCGCCACGAAGCGGCGGCCGCGAACATGGCGGAAGCGGTCGGCAAGCTGACCGGCCGCCCCGGCATCGCGTTCGTCACGCGCGGGCCCGGCGCGACCCACGCGTCGATCGGCGTGCACACCGCATTCCAGGATTCGACGCCGATGATCCTGTTCGTCGGCCAGTGCGCGCGCGAGCACCTCGACCGCGAAGCCTTCCAGGAAATCGACTACCGCCGGATGTTCGGCCAGATGGCGAAATGGGTCGCGCAGATCGACGACCCGCGCCGCATTCCCGAATACCTGAGCCATGCCTTCCACGTCGCGACGTCCGGCCGGCCCGGCCCGGTCGTGCTCGCGCTGCCCGAGGACGTGCTGTCCGACGCGTGCGCGCCGCAGCCCGTCGTGCCGGCCGCGAAACGCGTCGCGGCGTCGCCGTCGGCCGCGCAGGTCGACGAGCTGCGCGAACGGCTCGCGCGCGCCGAGCGGCCGTTCGCGATCGTCGGCGGCAGCGGCTGGACGCCCGACGCATGCGCGAACCTGCGCACCTTCGTCGAGCGCTGGCAACTGCCGGTCGCGTGCGCGTTCCGCTTCCAGGACACCTTCGACAACGCGCACCCGAACTACGCGGGCGACGTCGGCCTCGGGATCAATCCCGCGCTCGCCAAGCGGATCCGCGACACCGACCTGCTGCTGGTGCTCGGCCCGCGTCTCGGCGAAGCGACGACGGGCGGCTACACGCTGCTCGACATCCCGAAGACGCGCCAGACCCTGATCCACGTGCACCAGGGCGCGGACGAGCTCGGCCGCGTGTATGCGGCCGACCTGCCGATCGTGTCCGGGATGCCGGAAATCGCGGCGGCGCTCGCGGCGCTCGAACCGCCGGCGCACCCCGTGTGGGCCGGCACGGCCGCCGACGCGCACCGCGCGTACCGCGAATGGCACGCGCCGCTGCCGATGCCCGGCGACGTCCAGCTCGGCGACGTGATGGTGCAGTTGCGCGAGCGCCTGCCGCACGACGCGATCCTGACCAACGGCGCCGGCAACTACGCGATCTGGCTGCATCGCCACTTCGCGTACCGGCACTTTCGCTCGCAGCTCGCGCCGACCAGCGGCGCGATGGGCTACGGGCTGCCCGCGGCGCTCGCCGCGAAGTCGCTGTATCCGTCGCGGGCCGTCGTCGCGCTCGCCGGCGACGGCTGCTTCATGATGGCCGGCAACGAACTCGCGACCGCGATGCAGTACGGGCTGAACATCGTCGCCATCGTCGTCAACAACGGGCATTTCGGCACGATCCGCATGCATCAGGAGCGCAACTATCCGGGGCGCGTGCACGGCACCGGGCTCACGAACCCCGATTTCGCCGCGTATGCGCGCGCGTTCGGCGCGCATGGCGAGACGGTCGAGCGCACCGCCGACTTCGCGCCGGCACTGGAGCGCGCACTGACCTGCGGGCTGCCGGCGCTGATCGAGATCCGCATCCCGCAGGACGCCAGCACGCCGGCCGCGACGCTCGAGCAGATCCGCGAGCAGGGCCGCCGCGCACGCGGCGCGTGATCATGGAAATGCGCGCCGCGCCGGCCGGCCTCGCGCTGTCGCGCGACCACGCGCTGACGCACCCGGGCACGCTGCTCGCGCCCGACGGCACGCTCGTCGCCCCCTACGACCTCGAGCACGGCAGCGGCCCCGCGGAGGATCACGTGCCGGCCGCACCGGCGCTCGGCCTGCTGCACGCCGCCCACCGGCCGTTCCGGCTCGACTACGGCCGCACGGCGGACGTGTACGTGATCAACGGAATGGGCGTCGCGCTCGGCGACTCGGTGATCGGGCTGACCGCGCTCGCCGCGCTGCGCGCGATGCATCCCGGCCTGCGCTTCACGCTCTACCGGCCGGCCCGCGCGCCGCGCTACGTCGACGCGCTGTATGCGCTCGCCGCCGACGTCGTCGCGCCGTCGCGTGCGCTGCCGTGCGCCGCCGACGCACTGCCCGAGCACGCGCCGCGCATCGATCTCGGCAATCACCTGTACTGGCCCGCTTTCGCGCGACAACCGATGATCGACTTCTTCCTCGACGCGCTCGGCACGGACCCGGCCACGGTGCCGGCCACCGCGAAGCGCAATCGCTGGCTCGCGCGGCTGCCCCTGCCCGCCCTGCCGGCCGAATGGCGGCGGCCGTACGTGCTGTTCTGCCCGAGCGCGAGCACCGCGGTGCGCAGCGTGCCGCCGGCGCTGCGCGCGGCTTTCGTGGAGCGGCTCGCGCGGCGTTACGGGCTGCCGGTGGTCGGCTTCGGCCCCGTCGCGCATCCGGCCTATGTCGACGTGAGCCGCGACGCGGCCGATACCGCGCGCTTCATTGCCTGGGTCAGGGGGGCGAGCGTGCTGTTCGCGCCCGACACGGCCGCGCTGCATCTCGCCGACGGTTTCGACGTGCCGACGCTCGGCTGTTTCACGACGATCGGCCCGGCGCTGCGCGTGCGCGACTATCCGCACTGCGTACCGGTCGCGCTCGATGTGCCGGACGCATTGCACGGGCTGCATCGCAGCGAGCGGCCGGACGACCTCGCGGCGGTCGAAGCCGCTTACCGGGCGATCGACTGGGATGCCTTGCCGTGGCCTGCGCCGCGCGAAGCGGCGGCTACCGCCGGATAGGGATGGAGAAAAGGGAGTCGCCCGGATGACCGGACGCACCGCGGCATCCGCGCGCCGCCGCCCGCCTCACCCGGCCGCCACCGTCACCGCCCGCTCGCGCAGCGTCTCCGACGGCCGCTTGCCGAACAGCCGCCGATAGTCGGTCGCGAACTGGCTCAGGTGCCAGAAGCCCCACGCCTCCGCGACGTCCTGCACCGAACCGGCCGCCCGCCCGCACAGGTCGCGCCGCGCGCCGTTCAGCCGCAGCGTGCGCAGATAGGTCGCGGGCGCCATGCCGAGCACGTCCTGGAAACAGTACTGCAGCGTGCGCCGGCTCACGTGCAACTGCTCGCACAGCTCGGGCACGCCGACCGGGCGCGTGCGGTGTGCGAGCACGTACTCGCGCGCCTGCTCGACGATCCAGCGCCGTGTCGACGGGGCGCCGCCCGCGCCGTCATCAGCCGGTTGCGCGCACGCGTCGAACAGCGCGGCCAGCACCTCGGCCTGCAGGTCGTCGCGCTGTGCGTCGGGCAGCGGCCCGCCCGCGGCCGTCGCGCCGTCGAGGCGGCCGCCGAGCAGCGCACACAGGCGTGCGAGCCGCATATCGCCGATCTGGATCACGCGCTGCGCGAACAGCCGCTCGTCGAGCGCACGGTGTTCGACTTCCTCCGCGTAGCGGCGCAGCACGTCGCCGCGCACGACCACGCCATAGATCGAGAACTGCGCGGGTGTCAGCAATTCGAATTCGACGTTGCCGGGCCGGAACGCGAGCGCGCCGGGGCCGATGCGGCACGCATCGACCCGCGCGGTGCCGTCGCTCGTCAGCGGGATGCCGAACCAGTACGCGTCGCCGCGCACCTCGCACGCCTGCCGCAGCAGGTGGCTGGTCGATTCGCGAAACAGCTTCATCGTGTCGAGCGGCAGCTCGGTCAGCGTGCCGACGAAGCGGCCGGCCGCGAGCTGGTCGTAGGTCTGCCGCCAGCCGATCAGGTTGCGCGCCTGCTCGTCGGCGTCGTGCGCGACGCTGACCACGGCCTGGCCGGCCAGCGCGTCGTCGCCCTGCGCGCTGCACCGCGTGTCCTCGGCCGTCGGCTCGGCCATGCACTCCACTCGTTGACCCATCATGTTCTCCTCACCCGCCCGGGACCACGTCCAACACGCAAGTCCCGTGCCGATCCGCGTTGTCCGGCGACAAGCCCGTCATTCAACGCCGTGCGGCCGATGCGCGCCATGCGGGCGCACCCGGAGGCGGCATGCCGCGCACCGCGCGGGTGCGGCATGCGTGCCGCCGGCCGCCCGGCGACGCGCTACGCGCCCGGCCGCAACCGCACGACCCGCGTGCCGCAGTTGCCGTACGCCTGCGCGACCGCCAGTTCGACGATCGGACTGCCCGCCGGCCAGGGCGCCGCGTCCGCTTCCGGCAGATCGGTGCGCAACGTCGCGCGGCCGTTGATCCGGTAGCGGATGCCGCGCACGAAATCGATGAACAGCAGCCCGACGCCGCAGCCGTCGCACGCCAGCGCATCGAGCCGGTGGCCGCCGTGCGCCGGCAGCGCGAAGCGCAGCGTCTTCGTGTCGATCACGCGCACGACCGGCCATAGATCGCCGTTCGCGTCGCGCATGCCCTGCACGATGTCGCAGGTCATGCGCGACGGGGCCGGGCCGCCGCTCGTCGTGCCGACGAACATGAACGGCTGCGATTCGACGAACTGGCGCACACCGATGCTCAGCCGCGTCGTCACGACGTCGCTCATCCGCTCGGCTTCGTCGGCGACGCCGAAGCGGTGATGCGCGTCGAGCTCGCCCGCGTGAAACACCGGGTGACGCGCATAGGATCCGGGCAGTTCTGACATGCTGGTTTCCGTCGGGGCCATCGGGGTGCGATACGGGCACGATACGGGCGCGAACGCGCACCGGCCGGTGCGAATGCCGACGCCAGTATCGAAGGTCGGAACACGAAAACGGCGAAGTGCCGGACGAACCGGCGCCAGCGCATTGCCGCCTCGCCGCGGACGCCGCCCGACGGCCGAAGGCTGGACAGCCAGCGCCCGACC
Organism: Burkholderia sp. Bp8984; assembly: GCF_003853755.1. NCBI lineage: Bacteria > Pseudomonadati > Pseudomonadota > Betaproteobacteria > Burkholderiales > Burkholderiaceae > Burkholderia > Burkholderia sp. Bp8984. The sequence continues at coordinate 29,621 of NZ_QTQN01000021.1, read as the reverse complement.
GCCGCACCTTCCACGGCAAGCCGGCACCGGACGCGTCGCCGCCGTCCGGCACCGGCCGCCGTACCGGGCAGCGTTGCGCTGCCGCCCGGCCGGCCCCGGCACTTCGCCCCCTGCTGCGGCGATCAGAAGAACCCGAGCGCCTCGGCCTGGTAGCTGACCAGCAGGCACTTCGTCTGCTGATAGTTCGACAGCGCCATCTTGTGCGTCTCGCGGCCGATGCCGGACTGCTTGTAGCCGCCGAACGCCGCGTGCGCCGGGTACAGGTGGTAGCAGTTGGTCCACACGCGGCCGGCCTCGACCTCGCGGCCCATCCGGTACGCACGCGTGCCGTTGCGCGTCCACACGCCCGCGCCGAGCCCGTAGAACGTGTCGTTCGCGAGTTCGATCGCCTCCTGCTCGTCCTTGAACGTCATCACCGACGCGACCGGCCCGAAGATCTCTTCCTGGAACACGCGCATCTTGTTGTTGCCGAACAGCATCGTCGGCTTCACGTAATAGCCCGTGCCGAGGTCGGCGGCCGGTGCCGTGCGCTCGCCGCCCGTCAGGCATTGCGCGCCTTCGTCGCGGCCGATGTCGATGTACGACAGGATCTTGTCGAGCTGCTGCTGCGACGCCTGCGCGCCGATCATCGTCTGCAGGTCGAGCGGGTGGCCGCCCTTGATGCGCTCGACGCGCGCGACGGCCTTCTCGATGAAGCGTTCGTAGATCGATTCCTGGATCAGGATCCGCGACGGGCACGTGCACACTTCGCCCTGGTTGAGCGCGAACATCGCGAGGCCTTCGAGCGCCTTGTCGAGGAACGCGTCGTCCTGGTCGAGCACGTCGGCGAAGAAGATGTTCGGGCTCTTGCCGCCCAGTTCGACCGTCGACGGGATCAGGCTCTCGGCCGCCGCGCGCAGGATGTGCTTGCCGACCGGCGTGGAACCGGTGAACGCGATCTTCGCGATCCGCTTGCTGGTCGCGAGCGCCTCGCCCGCTTCCTTGCCGAAGCCGCTGACGATGTTGATCGTGCCGGCCGGGAACAGGTCGCCGATCAGCTCCATCAGCACCAGCACCGACGCGGGCGTCTGCTCGGCCGGCTTCATCACCACGCAGCAGCCGGCCGCGAGCGCCGGTGCGAGCTTCCACGCGGCCATCAGCAGCGGGAAGTTCCACGGGATGATCTGGCCGACGACGCCGAGCGGCTCGTGGAAGTGATACGCGACGGTGTTGTCGTCGATCTCGGAGATGCCGCCTTCCTGCGCGCGGATGCAGCCCGCGAAATAGCGGAAGTGGTCGATCGCGAGCGGCAGGTCGGCCGCCATCGTCTCGCGCAGCGGCTTGCCGTTGTCGATCGTCTCGGCCACCGCGAGCAGCTTCAGGTTCTTTTCCATCCGGTCGGCGGCGGCGAGCAGCAGGTTCGCGCGCTCGGTGACCGACGTCTTGCCCCACTTGCGGCGCGCGGCGTGCGCGGCATCGAGTGCGACCTCGATGTCGTCGGCGCTGGAACGCGGCACGCGGCAGAACGGCTTGCCGTTGATCGGCGACACGTTCTCGAAATACTCGCCCTTCACCGGCGGAACCCACTTGCCGCCGATGTAGTTGTCGTACTGCTGACGGTACGGGTATTCGACGTCGAGGCCCAGTTGTTTCAGGTCAAACGGGTTCATACATGTCTCCTGTTCATCGTGCTTGTGTGAATGCAGCGCCGGTTGGATCGCGCTGCACGGTTTACGCAACATGCGTGCCAAACCGGGCGAGAACGGAACAGGAGCGGTGCGTCCGGGCGCCCGCCGGGGGCGATGCCGGCGCACCGAACACGAGTGTCCCGATTCTGAACACCGGGACGGCACAGCGGGTACGACGGGTGTTCGGATTTTTCACAGCGCAGCTGCGCACGCACCGCTGCGCGCCACGCTCGCCGCATGGCATGTCGCTTGCGTGCGGAACGCGGATCCGCACGCATCGGCCACGCGCCGACCGAACCATGAACCAACCGGGCCCCTTGAGCGACGATGTCGTCGCGTTCATCCATGAACAGGCATTCCTGATCGTCGCGACCGCGAACGCGGCGGGCGACGCCGACTGCTCGTATCGCGGCCGGCAGCCGCGCGCGGACGGTTCGTTCGCCCCGCTCGTCGACCTGCCCGATCGCCGCACGCTCGTGCTGCCCGACTTCGCGGGCAACAACCTGTTCAACACGATCGGCAACCTGCTCGTGAATCCGGCGATCGCGCTGCTGTTCGTCGATTTCGTCCGGCAGACGACGTGGCTCGTGCAGGGGCGCGCGACGATCGACGAAGAGGCGGGAAGCCGCGCGCAGCTGTGGCCGGATGCGCTGCGTTATGTGGTCGTTGACGTGGAAAGCGCGCACGCGCGGGCCGATGCGGAATTGCCGCCGCTCGTGCTGGCGTGAGGCGCCGCACCATGCCGTCGTTGCGGCAAGGCGCGCGTGCCTGGGCCGGTGAGGCGCTGCGGCCGCTCGTGCTGGTGTGAGTTGCCGCACCATGCCGCCGTCGCGGCAAGGCGGGCGCGCATGGGCCGATGAGGCGCTGCGGCCGCTTGCGCAAACGTGACGCGCCGGGTGAGTCGTCGGTGCAGGAGCGCGCCGGCGCCGTTCCCGATGAACGTGTGCCCGGCGACGCAACGCTCTACGGTCATTCGCGCGCGGGGCCGATCGTCGGTACGCGGATTCGCGCCATCGCAAAATGCCCGGGCGCGCGGTCCGCGATTGTCGACCTGCACGCCCCCGACGACGCCCCGCTCACCGCACACTCACCGCCCGCTTGCTTCCACGCAAGCCGGTTCGGTCCGGCGACGCGCCCGCGCGTCGGTATGCGCCTGTTCGCCGTCATCGCCGCGCGCTTCCGCCACTGCCGGCCGTGCACCGAGAAACGCGAACACCACCACCGCACACAGCACCGTGACGACCGCGAGCCCGATCAGCAGCCGATCGAATGCATGCACATAGCTCGCGAGCAGCGCCGCACGACCGACGCTCGGCAACCCGGCCGCCGCACCGGCGAGATCGCCGGTCGCGAGGCGCGCGGCCGCCCGCAGCGTCGCGTCGGATGTTCCCGTCGCCGCCTGCCGCAAATCGGCGTGCGCGAGGGTCGCCAGCACCGCGCCGGCGATCGCTAACGCGATCCCTTCGCCCGCCACGCGCGTCGTGCTGAAGATCCCGGTCGCCATCCCCGCGCGCTCCTTCGGCACGACGCTGACCGACAGCCCGTCCATCAGCCCCCACGGCATGCCGGCCCCGACGCCGATCGCGAGCATCGGCGCGATCGCCGCCGGCCCCGCGCCGCCGCGCAGCGCGACGCCCAGCCACACGAGGCCCGCCGCCGCGAGCAGGAGCCCGAGCCCCGAGATCACGCCGGCCGACAGCCAGCGCGTGAGCGTCGCCGCGACGAGCGGCACGACGAGCATCGGCGCGGAGATCGCGAGCATCAGCCAGCCCGCGTCGATTTCGCTGAAGCCGTCGATGCCGATGAAGCGCAGCGGCAGCACGACGAGCAGCACGATGTAACAGCAGCAGGTCGACACCGGCAGCACCTGCACGCCGACGAAGCGCGGAATCCGGAACAGCGAGAGGTCGAGCATCGGCCGCGCGACGCGCGTCTCGATCGCGACGAATGCGCACGCGCCGAGCGCCGCGCCCGCCAGCAGCACAACGACGAGCGGATGCGTCCAGCCGCGCGCGGGTGCCTCGATCACGCCGAACGTGAACAGCGTGAGCGCGGCGGTGAACGCTGCGGTGCCGGGCCAGTCGAGCCCCGTCGCGTGCGGATCGCGCGACTCGTGCATGCGTGGCAGCCCGAACCCGAGCGACAGCGTGCCGGCCGCCGCGCCCGTGACGAAGATCGCGCGCCAGCCACCGTGCGCGATCAGCGAGCCGGCGAGCACCGGCCCGAACGCGAGCCCGATGCCGAAGGTCGTGCCGAGCAGGCTGAACGCACGCGTGCGCGCCGCGCCGTCGAACTCCTGCGCCAGCGCGGCCGTGCCGCCCGCGAGCGCCGCGGCCGCCGCGAGCCCTTGCGCGCCGCGCAGCAGGTCGACCGCGAGCATCGACGGCGCGAACGCGAGCGCAACCGACATCAGCGTGAAGCCGCCGACGCCAATCGCGAACACGCGCTTGCGGCCGAACTGGTCGGCCAGCGCGCCCGCCGCCATCAGGAAACTGCCGAACGCGAGCATGAACGCGTTGGTGATCCAGTTCATCGCGACCGGGCCGCCGTGCAGGTCGCGGCCGATCGCGGGCGTCGCGACCGCGCCGCCCGAAAACGATAGCGGCAGCGCGACGGCGGCCATGCAGACGGCGGCCAGCACCCACGCGCGCCGGCGTGCCGATGTGGCTGAATCGGCTGAAAACGGGTGATCCATCATTGCTCCTCGAAAAGCCGGCGCGGATGCGCCTCAAGCGCGATCAAGGATAATTTCGATTCAATCACCGAAAAACAATGCGTTGCTCCGTATATAACGGACTAAAATTCCTCAATTCACCGCATCGCATCCGCTCGCCCGCCTACGTCGATGGAAAACCTGAACGGCATCGCCGCCTTCGTCCGCACCGCCGAAGCGCTCAGCTTCGTCGCGGCCGGCCGCGCGCTCGGCATCTCGGCGTCCGCCGTCGGCAAGACGATCGCGCGGCTCGAGCAGTCGCTCGGCGTGCGCCTGTTCAACCGCACGACGCGGCGCGTCACGCTGACCGACGAAGGGCGCCATTTCTACGAACGCTGCCAGCGGATCCTCGAGGATTTTCGCGATGCGGAGGCGACCGTGACGGCCGCCGCGCAGCGCCCGCGCGGCAAGCTGCGCGTGAGCCTGCCGGTGATCGGCTACCGGTTCCTGCTGCCGGTGCTACCCGAATTCGGGCAGCGCTATCCGGACGTCGAGCTCGACCTTGATTTCAACGACCGGATGGTCGATGTCGTCGAAGGCGGCTTCGACGCGGTGATCCGCAGCGGCCCGCTGTCGGATTCGAGCCTGATGTCGCGGCGGCTCGGCCCGTTCGCGTTCGTGCTGTGCGCAACGCCCGCGTATCTCGCGCAGGCCGGCACGCCGCGGGCGCCGCGCGATCTCGAAGCGCACGATTGCGTGCGCTACTGTTTCCCGACCACCGGCAAGCTGCAGGACTGGGCGCTCGCCGCCGACGACGGCACGCCGCTGAAGCTGCGCACCGCGATGACCTGCAACAACATGGAAGCGCTGCGCGGCGCGGTGATGGCGGGGCTCGGCATCGGCTACATGCCCGATTTCCTCGCGCGCGACGCGCTGGACACGGGCGCGCTCGTCACGGTGCTCGACGACTACCGGATCGCGCCGGGGCAGTTCTCGATCGTGTGGCCGTCGAGCCGGCAGCTGTCGCCGAAGCTGCGCGTGTTCGTCGACTTCCTGTGCGAGCGGCTGTTCAAGTAGACAAGTAGACGGACGGCGCGGTCGCGCCATCGATCCTCACCAATCCGCGCCGATCCGCCTCAATCCGCGCCGATCCGCTCCGCTTCCGCCTGCGGCAACAGCGCATCGCTGTCGTCCTTCAGCCCGACGCCCGTGAGGCCGAGCCGGCGCGCGTGCGTCATCAGGTAATGCAGCTTGTGCGCGGCCGCGGCATGCGGCAGCCCTTCGGGCCGCACGTTCGAGATGCAGTTGCGCAGTGCGTCGTGACAGCCGACCTTCGGCGCCCAGGTCAGGTACACGCCGAGGCTGTCCGGCGAGCTGAGCCCCGGCCGTTCGCCGATCAGCATCGCGACGACCTGCGCGCGCAGCAGTTCGCCGATCTCGTCGCCGAGCGCGACGCGCGCCTGCGTCGCGACCACCACCGGGCCGATCCGCCAGCCGTCCGCTTCGAGCCTCGGGCACACGGCCTGCAGCAGCGGCAGCGCCTGCTTCGCGGCCGCGAACGCCGACAGCCCGTCGCCGACCACGAACACCACCTCCGGCGCGTCGTCGAGCGCCGCGCCGTAGCCGGCCAGCAGCGCGCGTCCGTCATCGGACAGCTTGCGGCCGAGATCGGGCCGGCGCAGGTAATGCTGGCGGTCGGGCGCCGCGCTCTGCACGCCGAGCGTCGCGAAGCCGGCCGCGTCGATCTCGCGGCGCAGCGCGTCCGCGTCGAGCGGCTGGTGCACCGCGTCGCGCGCCTGCGCGTGCGACAGGTTGAACGCGAGCAGCGGCGCGGTCGGCAGGCTGCTGCCCGCGCGGCCGAGCGCGATCCGCGCGTTCGTGAACGACTTCAGCTGCGCCCACGGGTTCTTTTCGACGGCATCGCTCATGCCGAAATCCCCATCCAGTCGTTCGCGCCCGCGAGCAGCGGCACGCGCGCGCTCGCGGCGCGCAGCGCGCCGTGCGCGTCGGCGATCTCCATCGTCTCCAGCCATTCCTCGAACTCGGGCGCGCGGCGCAGGCCGAGCACCTCGCGCACGTAGAGCTGGTCGTGAAACGACGTGCTTTGATAGTTCAGCATCACGTCGTCCGCGCCCGGGATGCCCATGATGAAGTTGATGCCGGCCGCGCCCAGCAGCGTCAGCAGCGTGTCCATGTCGTCCTGGTCGGCTTCCGCGTGATTCGTGTAGCAGATGTCGCAGCCCATCGGCACGCCGAGCAGCTTGCCGCAGAAATGATCCTCGAGCCCCGCACGGATGATCTGCTTGCCGTCGTACAGGTATTCGGGCCCGATGAAGCCGACCACCGTGTTCACGAGGAACGGATCGAACTTGCGCGCGACCGCATACGCGCGCACCTCGCAGGTCTGCTGGTCGACGCCGAAGTGCGCGTTCGCCGACAGCGCGCTGCCTTGCCCCGTCTCGAAGTACATCAGGTTGTTGCCGACGGTGCCGCGCTTGAGCGACAACGCGGCCTCGCGCGCCTCGCCGAGCAGCGCGAGCGAGATCCCGAAGCTCGCGTTCGCCTTCTCGGTGCCCGCGATCGACTGGAACACCAGGTCGACCGGCGCGCCCTTCTCGATCGCCGCGATCGTGTTGGTCACGTGCGTGAGCACGCACGACTGCGTCGGCACGCCGTAGCGTTCGCGGAATCCGTCGATCATCGCGAGCAGCTTCACGATCGCCGCGAGGCTGTCGGTCGCCGGGTTGATGCCGATCATCGCGTCGCCGCAGCCGTACATCAGCCCGTCGAGCATCGACGCGGCAATGCCCTTCACGTCGTCGGTCGGATGGTTCGGCTGCAGCCGCACCGACATCCGGCCGGCCAGCCCGACCGTGTTGCGAAAGCGCGTGACGACGCGGCGCTTGCGCGCGGCCGCGATCAGGTCCTGGTTGCGCATCAGCTTCGACACGGCCGCGACCATCTCGGGCGTGAGGCCCGGCGCGATCCGCTCGAGCGCGGCGCCGTCGGCCGCGGGCGACAGCAGCCAGTTGCGGAAGTCGCCGACGGTGAGGTGCGAGATCTCCGCGAACGCGGCCGCGTCGTGATCGTCGAGGATCAGGCGCGTGACCTCGTCGTGTTCGTACGGAATCAGCGCTTCGTTCAGGAACGCCTTCAGCGGCACGCCCGCGAGCGCGATCTTCGCGGCCACGCGCTCCTCCTCGCTCGCCGCCGCGACGCCGGCGAGCTGGTCGCCCGAGCGCAGCGGGCTCGCTTTCGCGAGCAGCGTCTTCAGGTCCGCGAAACGGTACGTGCGCGGACCGATCGTCTCCGTGTAGGACATCGTTCGAATCTCCTTGCCAGTCCTTGCCTTGCCTGACGCCGACGGCGCGCCCGTTCGACGGGGCGCGCCGCATGCCGTCACGAACAGCCGTTCGGGTCGGCCATCCTCATTCCTCGAGCAGCGCGTCGCCCGGTGCGCTCGCACGCTGCGAACGGGTCGCGAGGAAGTACGCGTAGCCGAGCGCGAGGAACGCGATGAACACCATCGCCACCAGCCCGTTGAAGTACACCATCGTCGCAAGGCAAATCAGGGCTGCAACGATCGCGAACGCCGGGAAGAACGGGTACAGCGGCGCGCGGAACGGTCGCTCCAGGTTCGGCTGCGAGCGGCGCAGCTTGAACAGCGCCGCCATGCTTACGATATACATCACGATCGCGCCGAACACCGACATCGTCACGATGTTCGCGGTGAGCGTCTGGCCGCCGAACTGGATCAGCTCGTCGCTGTAGATCGCGGCGATGCCGACCACGCCGCCCGCGAGAATCGCGCGATGCGGTGTCTTGAAGCGCGGATGCACCTTGCCGAGCCACTCCGGCAGATAACCTTCGCGGGCCAGCGCGAAGATCTGGCGCGAATAGCCGAGGATGATCCCGTGGAACGACGCGACGAGCCCGAACAGCCCGAGCCACACGAGCATGTGCATCCAGCCGCTGTTCGCGCCGACGATGTACTTCATCGCCTGCGGCAGCGGGTCGTTGATGTTCGCGAGCTTGGTCCAGTCGCCCGCGCCGCCGGCGAACACCATCACGCCGATCGCGAGCGTGACGAGCGTCAGGATGCCGGCCACGTACGCGATCGGGATCGAGCGCTTCGGGTTCTTCGCCTCCTCGGCGGCCATCGCGACGCCTTCGATCGCGAGGAAGAACCAGATCGCGAACGGGATCGCGGCGAACATGCCGTGGAATGCGCCGACGCTGAAATGATCGGCGCCCGACCAGCCGCCCTTCATGAAGTTGCTCCACGCGAAGCCCGGCGACACGACGCCCATGAACACCAGCAGCTCGAAGATCGCGAACAGCGTGACGACCAGCTCGAACGTCGCGGCGATCTGCACGCCGACGATGTTCAGCGCCATGAACACGAGATACGCGCCCATCGCCGCGTGTTTCGGTTCGAGCCCCGGAAACTGCACGTGCAGGTACGCGCCGATCGCGAGCGCGATCGCGGGCGGCGCGAACACGAACTCGACGAGCGTCGCGGCGCCGGCGAGATAGCCGCCCGCCGGGCCGAATGCGCGGCGCGCATACGCGAACGGGCCGCCCGCGTGCGGGATCGACGTCGTCAGCTCGGTGAAGCTGAAGATGAAGGTGGTGTACATCGCCGCGACGAACAGCGCGGTGACGACGAAACCCAGCGTGCCGGCGCTCGCCCAGCCGTAGCTCCAGCCGAAGTATTCGCCTGAAATCACGAGGCCGACCGCGATGCCCCACAGTTGCCAGGTCCCGAGCGTCTGCTGCAGCGCGGGCTGGCCGGACGACTTGGCGCCGGCGGCGGGCCGGCCATTCGACTCTGCTTTCATCGGATTCTCCTGAAAGGCGCCGGCCTGCGGGCCCGCGCGACTGAGAATCGATGCTAGAGAGTCATTAAACGACGTGTTATCGAAATTCGGCAAAGATGACGGCTGACGTTTCGCTGACGGCAACGGTGGGCGGTGGGCGGCTCTCCACGAGAGTCATGCACACACCGTCCGGCCGCGCGAAGCGGCCGGACGGCCGACGCGTCACCAGCGTTACTGACCGCCGCCGCGCTGGTTGAACCAGCGGTCGAGCAGCTTGCCGGCCGCCTCGCGGCCGCCGAGGCCGAACGACAGCGCGACCGCCACCGCGATCGCGCCGAGCACGAGGCCGAACGCGAGCTGCACGATCTCGTTCGCGATGCCCATCGCGCGCAGCCCCATCGCGAACACCAGGCCGAGGATCGCGAACTGCGCGATCCGTGCGAACAGCACGCTGTGCTCGCGGTCGGCCTGCTCGATCACGCGGCGCGCGAGGCCCGCGAGCCATACGCCGATCACGAGGATCACGCCGCCCGTCAGCACATGGCCGCCGAATTCGATGAACAGCGTGACGACGTCGCGCACCTGCGTGAAGCCGAGCCGGTTCGCGGCCTCCACCGACGCGAACAGCATCGCGAAGAACACGATCAGCCGCGCGACCAGCACCGACGGCTGCAGGATCCCCGAGAACACGCGCTCGACGCCGAGCACGGCCGGCAGCCCGTCGGCGCCGGCGGCTTCCAGCAGCTTCTGCGCGAGCGACGCGACGAAGCGCGCGAAATAGAACGTGACGAGCACGATCACGATCGCCGCGACGATGTCGGGCACCGCGCCGAGGAACTGGTTCAGCATGTTGGTGGCGGGAATCGAGATCGCGTCGATCTTCAGCGCGTCGAGCGCGGAGATCAGCGTCGGCACGAACACGAACACGTAGACGATGGTGCCGATCAGGCTCGACACGCGCACCGGCGTCGGGCTGTCGAGGCCCTGCGTGAGGCGATCGGCGCCTGCGGCAACCAGCAGGTTCGTCACGAGGCCGCGCAGCACGCGTGCGACGACCCAGCCGACGAAGCCGATCACCGCGGCCGCGAACAGGTTCGGCACGATCGCGAGCAGCCTGTCGACCATCCCCTGCACCGGCGACAGCAGGCCGGACAGCGCGAACGACGCGAGAATCGCCGGCAGGAACATCAGGATCACGAGCCAGAACAGCACGTCGCCGAGATAGCCGCTCATCGGCTGCATGCCCGCGCTTTCGGACAGCTTGTCGTCGACCTTGCTCGCCTTCAGCGCACGGTTCGCGAGGCTGCGCAAGAGCGACGCGATCAGCCACGCGATCAGCGTCAGCGCCGCGCCGCCGATCAGGTTCGGCAGGTAGTTGACGATGTGGGTGACGAGCAGCGAGAACGGATTGGACACCGCGTACAGGTTGAGCACGTTGAAGATGCCCACCGCGGTGACGAGCAGCACGAGCCAGAACAGCCCGCCGGCGATGATCCGCTCGACGCGCGCGCCCTGGCCGGTGCTTTCGTTGATCCGCTGATCGACCTTCAGCGCGTTGAGCAGCCGGAGCGCGCCGGCCCGCACCGCGACGGCGATCAGCCAGCCGATCACCAGGATGCCGATCGCGCCGGCAATCTTCGGCAGGTATCCGCCTAGCGTGGTCTGCAGCGACGTGATGAAGCTGGAAGCATCCATTTCTTCTTCTCCCGAAAAACGTGGCGTTGCGATTGAACATCGACGAACTACCTGCGTACTTCGAAAACCGTGCGTTGCCGCCCCAAGCAACTTACCCGAGAAAAATGACGCGATCACCCGATTTCACCGTCTTTAACTTTAGACATATCTCGACGGGGACGAGACCCCATTTCGGCGAAATTAAAAAGGGGCAGATTTTGTTGGCCTACGCATCTCCGCAAGATTTATCAATCGGCGGCGTGCTACCGTGACGTCGATTCCTGCCGGGGGACGCACGCATGACCGTCGACACGAAAGCCGAAACGCCCGCGTGGACCCGCTATGCAGCACGCATCGCGCGCGTTCACGACCACATCCGCACGCACCTCGACGACACGCTCGACCTGAACCGGCTCGCCGACATCGCGTGCCTGTCGCCATATCACTGGCAGCGCGTCTATCGCGCGCTGTACGGCGAGTCGATCGTGCTGACGGTGCGGCGGATGCGGATCGTGCGCGCATCGGAGGACCTCGTCTGCACGGCGCTGCCGCTCGACGCGATCGCCCGGCGCGCCGGCTACGGTTCGACGCACGCGTTCGCACGCGCATTTCGGGATGCTTACGGCGTGCCGCCCGCGCAGCACCGGCGCGCCGGGGTTCACCGGCCGATCTATCCGTTACAGCGAGGAGAGGAGGACATGTTCAAGCATGAAGTCGAGATCCGGCGGCAGCCGGAACTGCGCGGTTACGCGGTGGCGCATACGGGCGCTTACCTGAAGGTCGGCGACGCGTTCGGGCAGATTGGCGCGTGGGTCGGGCAGCACGGGTTGATCGGCCCCGGCGCAAAGATGATCGGGATCTTCTACGACGATCCGGACACCACGCCCGAAGCGCAATTGCGAGCGAAAGCGTGCTTCGTGCCGGCCGGCGGCGCGCCGGACGTCGAGCCGACGCCGCCGGTCGAGCGCATCACGATCGCGGGCGGCGAGTATGCGGTGCTGCTGCATACCGGGCCGTATGCGGACCTCAAGACCGCTTACCAGTGGCTGTACGGCGACTGGCTGCGTCACTCGGGCCGCGATGCCGCCGATGCGCCGCCGTTCGAGCTGTATCTGAATACGCCGATGGATGCGGCGCCGGCAGACCTGCGCACCGAGATTCATTTGCCGCTGCGTTGAGCGGCAGGTCCCGGGTTCGGGGCTCGGGGCTCGGGGCTCGGGGCTCGGGGCTCGGGGCTCGGAGCGAGCCCGCACGCCGTGGCCCGGCGGCGCCCGTTGCAGGCGCCACGCCGCCCTTGGAGATCGGCCGTCACGCCGGCATCGAGGCCGACGATCGAGCCTTACCCGGCCTGCGTGCCGCAGCCCGGACAGAAGCGCGCGTCAGCGGCCAGCGCCGCGTGGCAGCGGCTGCACGCCTTGCCCCGCTGCGCTACACCGCACTGCGCGCAGAATCGCGCATCCGCCGCGTTGATGGCGCCGCAGCCCGCACAGGCGAGCTGACGCAGCGGCACGTTGCTGCCCGTGCCGCCCTGCGCGTCGGCCGACAGCTGCCAGCCCCAGCCGTGACGATCGCGGCCGCGCGCATCGTGGCCGCCATGACCTTCCCGGCCCGGTCCGCCGTGATGCCCGCCGCTACCGTGGCCGCTTCCATGCCCACCGCCATGACCGCCTCCCTGGCCGCCCAGGATCCGTTTCAGAAAGCTCATCGCCCGCTCCTCGTCACTGCGTCCGCGCGCTGTCGAACACGCCCGTCTTCGACAGCAGCCGCAAGCCGTTGCCGACGACGATCAGGCTCGCACCCGCATCGGCGAACACGGCCATCCACATCGTGCCGAGCCCGGCGACCGTCAGGCCGAGGAACACGATCTTCACGCCGAGCGCGAAGCCGATGTTCTGCACCAGCACGCGGTGCGTCGCGCGCGACAGCCGCACGAACGCGGGAATCTTGCGCAGGTCGTCGTCCATCAGCGCGACGTCGGCCGTCTCGATCGCCGTGTCGGTGCCCATCGCGCCCATCGCGAAGCCGATGTCGGCGCGCGCGAGCGCCGGCGCGTCGTTGATCCCGTCGCCGACCATCCCGACCGCGCCCGCGCCGCCCGCCGACAATTCCTCGACCGCCGCGAGCTTGTCCTCGGGCAACTGGTTGCCGCGCGCATCGTCGATGCCGGCCTGCTGCGCGATTGCCTGCGCGGTGTGCGGGTTATCGCCGGTCAGCATCGCGGTGCGGATGCCGAGCGCGTGCAGGTCGGCGATCGCCGCGCGGCTGGTGTCCTTGATCGTGTCGGCCACCGCGAAGATGCCGAGCACGCGCGTGTCGTCGACCAGCATCACGACGCTCTTGCCCTGCCGCTCGAGTGCGTCGAGCTTCGCCTCCAGCGCCGGCGAGCAGCGTTCGAGCTCCTCGACGAGCCGGTGGTTGCCGAGCCAGTAGCGCGCGCCGTCGATCGTGCCGCGCACGCCACGCCCGACGATTGCTTCGAATTCCTCAACATCGGAGAATGCTGCCGTCTGCGCGTCGCGCGCCGCCGCGGCGATCGCCTGCGACACCGGATGATCGGAGCGCGCCGCGAGGCTCGCGCCGAGATGACGCACGCGCGCCGCGTCGACGTCCGTCGCATGCAGGTCGAAATCGGTCTGCACCGGCTTGCCGTGCGTGATCGTGCCGGTCTTGTCGAGCGCGAGCCACGCGAGCTTGCGGCCTTCTTCCAGATACACGCCGCCCTTCACGAGAATCCCGCGCCGCGCCGCGGCCGCGAGCCCCGACACGATCGTCACCGGCGTCGAGATCACCAGCGCGCACGGGCACGCGATCACGAGCAGCACCAGCGCGCGGTAGATCCAGTCGTGCCACGCGCCGCCCATGACGAGCGGCGGCGCCACCGCGACCAGCAGCGCGACCGCGAACACGATCGGCGTATAGACGCGTGCGAACCGGTCGACGAAGCGCTGCGTCGGCGCCTTCGCGCCCTGCGCTTCCTCGACCGCGTGGATGATCCGCGCGAGCGTCGAGTTGGCGGCAACCGCCGTCACGCGATAGTCGAACGAACCCGCTTCGTTGATCGTGCCCGCGTACACCGCATCGCCTGCCGTCTTGTCGACCGGCAGGCTCTCGCCGGTGATCGGCGCCTGGTTCACCGTCGAGCGGCCCGCGACCACTTCGCCGTCCAGCCCGATCCGCTCGCCCGGCTTCACGCGCACGATCGCGCCGAGCGCGACCCGCGCGGCCTCGATCGTGCGCCACGTGCCATCGATGTCCTGCACGGTCGCGATGTCCGGTGCGAGCTGCATCAGGCCCTGGATCGCATTGCGCGCGCGATCGAGCGACTTCGCCTCGATCAGCTCGGCGATCGTGAACAGCACCATCACCATCGCGGCTTCCGGCCACTGGCCGATCGCCATCGCGCCCGTCACCGCGATGCTCATCAGCGCGTTGATGTTCAGGTTGCCGTTACGAATCGCGATCCATCCTTTCTTGTAGGTGGTCAGCCCGCACGTGAGCACGGCCGCGAGCGCCAGCACCGCCGACAGCCACACCGGCAGGCCGGCCCAGCTCACGGCCTCGGACGCGATCGCGGCGACGCCGGCGACCGCGAGCGGCCACCACGGCTTCGCGGGCGGCGGCGCGACCGGCGTTGCCGGCGCGTCGGCCGACGCGGCCTCCGGCGTCATCCCGAGCGTACGGATCGCGCTTTCGATCGCAGGCTGCGCACCGGCCACGTGGTCGACGGTCAGCATCCGCTGCATCAGGTTGAATTCGAGCGCCGACACCTGCTGCATCCCGCCGAGCTTCTTGCGGATCAGCGTTTCCTCGGTCGGGCAGTCCATCTGCATGATCCGGAACGCGGAGCGCACATGACCCGACGCGGTCGCGCGCGCGGCCGGCAGCGGTGCGAGCGTCAGCGCGGCCGGCGCGCAGCAGGCGCCGGCCGCGTGGTCGTGGTCGTGGTCGTGGTCGTGGTCGTGGTCGTGGTCGTGGTCGTGGTCGTGGTCGTGGTCGTGGTCGTGATCGTGATCAGCATGGTCATGCGTGGCATGGCCGTGTGCCGCATGGTCGTGCGAGCACGCCGCGCCGTGCCCGTCGCCGTGCGCGTGGCCGGCACGGTCACCGTGGTCGTGCCCGGCGAGGTGCGCCGATGCCTGATCGGGGTCATGGTCGTGGCCGCATCCACGCGACTGCCCGTCGCGCGCCGCCGCGTCGCCGTGCGCGTGCTCGCCGGCCGCCGACGCCGCGTCGCCAACGGTCGCCGCCTGCGGGTCGCGCGCATCGGCGCAGCAGGTCTCGGCGCCGCCGGCATGACGGTGTCGTGGGTCGTGGGTACGCTGCGCGTCGGTCATGACAACCTCCTCTATGGCTTGACGGAGTACAGTTAACACCCTGAAGCCACTACAAGGTCAACCCTTGCAAAGGAGAAAGCCATGAAGATCGGCGAACTCGCCAAGGCGGCCCGCTGCACGCCCGAGACGATCCGCTTCTACGAGAAGGAGGGGTTGATGCCGGATGCGGAGCGCACCGATTCGAACTACCGCAACTACACCGACGTGCACGTCGAGCGGCTGCGCTTCATCCGCAACTGCCGCGCGCTCGACATGGCGCACGACGAAATCCGCGCGCTGCTGCAGCTCACCGACACGCCCGCCGACCCATGCGATTCGATCAACGCGCTGCTCGACGAACACATCGGCCACGTCGATGCGCGCCTCGCGGAACTGACGCATCTGCGCGACCAGCTCACCGAATTGCGCCGCCAGTGTGTCGGCGAACATTCGGTCGAGGACTGTGGAATCGTGCACGGTCTCGCGACGATGGAAACCGTCGCGCCGGCCGCAAAGCGCTCGCACCTCGGCTGAAACCCTTGTCGAATATGATAGTCTAGTTGATACTAGTTATATTCTTACTAGACACAACATAACTATTCATGTCAACAAGCCGCCCGTCTCCGCTCGCACTCGCGGTCCTCGCGACGCTCACTGAAACGCCGATGCATCCATACGGAATGCTGCAGCAGTTGAAGGCGCGCGGCTACGACGAAGTCGTCAACGTGCGGCAGCGCACGAGCCTGTACCAGACGATCGACCGGCTGCTGCGCGACGGGTTGATCGCCGTGCACGACACCGAGCGCGACGGCGCGTTTCCCGAGCGCACGCTGTACACGCTGACCGAAGCCGGACATACGGCCGGCCAGGCATGGCTGCATGCGCTGCTCGCGGAGCCCGCGCGCGAGTTTCCGGCATTCGGCGCCGGCCTCGCGTTCCTGCCGCTGCTCGATGCCGACGATGCACGCCGGCAACTCGAGCGCCGCATCGCAGCGCTCGAAGCCGAACGCGAACGTCTCGAGTCGCTGCGCAACGCCGCGCAGAACGACCAGGTGCCGCGCCTGTTCCTGCTGCACAACGAGCATGCGCTCATGCTGCTGAACGCGGAGCTCGACTGGGCGCGCAGCGTCGTCGAACACGTGAAGATCGGCGCGCTGCGCTGGGTCGACGGCTGACGCGCAGCCATCGGCGCGTGCCGCTCAAAGCACCTTGCCGGGGTTGAGCACGCCGACGGGATCGAGCGCGGCCTTCAGGCGCCGCATCAGGCCGATTTCCGCTTCACTGCGCGTGTGCGCGAGATAGGCGCGCTTGAGCATGCCGATGCCGTGCTCCGCCGACACCGAGCCGCCCAGGTCCCGGACGACCGTGTAGACGCAGCGATCGATCGCATCGGCGTTGGCGTCGCGCATGCCGTCGAGCGATACGCCGACATGCACGTTGCCGTCGCCGACGTGGCCGAAGCACAGGCACACGATGTCGGGCCAGGCCGCGCGCAACGCCGCTTCGCAGCGCCCGGCGAACAGGCCGAGTTCGCCCGTCGGCAGGCTCACGTCGAAGTTCACCAGATGCGGCAGCGCATCGATTGCGAGGCCCTCGCGCAGCGTCCACAAGTCGCGCGCCTGCCGCTCCGACGTCGCCAGCGCCGCATCGTCCACGAGCCCCGCGTCGATCGCATCCGCCAGGCCGTTTTCCAGCGCCGCGCGCGCATCGCCGCCCGGTGCGCTCGTCGCGCACTCGATCAGCACCGCGAAGCCGCCGTCGCCCGAGAACGGCGCGACGACGCCGGGCGTATGACGCGCCACGTAGTCGTAGAAGGCCGGCCACATCGCTTCGAAACTGACGAGCTCGGGCACTGCGCGCAGACGGTTCCACAACCCGACCACGGCATCGTAGCCGTGCACGCGACAGAGCGCGGTGGCCGGCGCGGCCAGCTTCGGATGCAGCCGCAGCACGGCACGCGTGACGATGCCGAGCGTGCCTTCGCTGCCGATGAACAGCTGCTTCAGGTCGTAGCCCGCGTTGTTCTTCAGCATCCGGTTCATCGACGACACGACGGTGCCGTCGGCGAGCACGGCTTC
Organism: Burkholderia sp. Bp8984; assembly: GCF_003853755.1. Lineage (NCBI taxonomy): Bacteria > Pseudomonadati > Pseudomonadota > Betaproteobacteria > Burkholderiales > Burkholderiaceae > Burkholderia > Burkholderia sp. Bp8984. The sequence goes on along the minus strand of NZ_QTQN01000021.1, from coordinate 12,416 downwards.
CAGGCCGAGCACCTGCTCGCGCATCATGCCGTAACGGATCGCGCGCGTGCCGCCCGCGTTGGTCGCGAGCATGCCGCCGATCTGGCACGAACCGCGTGCGCCGAGATCGACGCCGAACGTGAAACCCGCCGCGTCCGCTGCCTCCTGCACCGTCTGCAGCGGCGTCCCGGCGCGCACCGTCATCGTGCCCGCCGCCGCGTCGATCGACTCGACGCCCGCGAAACGCTCCATCGACAGCACGATCTCGCCGCCCAGCGCGACCGCGCCGCGCGCGAGCCCGGTGAGGCCGCCCTGCGGCACGACCGGCTGCCCGAGCCGCGTGCACAGCGCGAGCGTGCGCGACACGTCGTCGACGCTGCGCGGCCGCACCAGCGCACGCGGCCGCACGCCGGCCGGCTCGTTGTACGCGGTGAAGTAGCGCGGATCGATCTCGGCCGCCCGCGTGACCAGCGTGTCGCCCAGCGCGGCGACGAGCGCCGCCTCGAGCGCGTCGTCCGCCGGCGCGGCTACATCGTGGCCGCCACGCGCGGCGGCCGTCTCCAGGCTCTGCATCGTGCGGGTCCGCTTACTTGGTGGAGATGTCGATGTCGCCGAAGTACTTCTGGCCGAGCGACTTCACCGTGCCGTCCGCCTTCAGCTTGTCGATCGCCGCATCGAGCTTCCCCTTCAGCGCGTCGTCGCCCTTGCGCAGGCCGAACGCGATCCCGCTGCCGAGAATCCGGTCGTCGCGCACCGGCTGGCCGACGAACGCGAAGCCCTTGCCGTCCGGGCGCGACAGGAAGCCGCGCTGGCCGGCCGGCGCGAGCACCAGCGTCGCGTCGAGGCGGCCCGACACGAGGTCGGCATACACCTGGTTCTGGTCCTGGTACGCGACGATCGACACGCCGGCCGGCTCCCAGTGCGCCTTCGCGTAGGTTTCCTGGATCGACGCCTGGAGCACGCCGACGCGCTTGCCCTTCAGCGCTTCCGGCGTCGGCAGCAGGCCGCTGCCGGTGCGCGCGATCAGCTGCGTCGGCACGCGGTAGATGATCGTCGTGAAGTCGATCGCCTGGCGCCGCTGCTCGGTCGCGTTCATCGCCGAGTTGATCGCGTCGAACTTGCGGCCCTGCAGCGCGGGAATGAGCCCGTCGAACGACGTCTCGACCCACTTGCACGACAGCTTCGCGGTCTGGCAGACGGCATTGCCGACGTCGATGTCGAAGCCCTGCAGGTCGCCGTTCGGCGCCTTCGACTCGAACGGCGGATATTGCGCCTCGAGGCCGAAACGCAGCGTTTGCCCGTCGGCCGATGCCGCGCCGGAGCCGAGCGCGCACGCGAATGCGAGCGCGAGTTTGAGGGTGTGTGCATGCTTCATCGTGATCTCCTGGCTGGCCGGTCGGCGCCGCGCTTCCGCACGTGCGCCGGTCCCGTCCGTGACTTTCGGTGCGACGTACACGTCGCCTGCTTGGGTGCGGGCCGCGCCCGCGATTACAGCGAACGCAACCGCCGCGCGCCCTCGATCAGCGTCGCGTCGTCCTTCGAGAAACTGAGGCGGATCACACCCGCGTCGGTGCCGTCGGTGTAGAACGCCGACAGCGGAATCGTCGCGACGCGCGCATCGCGGATCAGGCGCAGCACGAAGTCGCTGTCGCGCTCGTCCGAGAAGTGGCGGAACCGCGCGAGCATGAAGAACGAGCCTTCGCTCGGCAGCAGCTCGAAGCGCGACCCGGCCAGCTCGCGCGCCAGCAGGTCGCGCTTGGCCTGGTAGAACGCCGCCAGGCCGAGATAGCTTTCCGGCCGCGCGAGGATCTCCGCGAACGCGACCTGCATCGGCGTATCGGCCGAAAACACCATGAACTGGTGCACCTTGCGGATCTCGTCCATCAGTTCGGCCGGCGCGACGCAATGCCCGACCCGCCAGCCCGTCACGTTGAACGACTTGCCGAACGACGACACGATCACGCTGCGCTCGGCCAGCTCGCGGTGACGCGCGACGCTCTGGTGCTGCGCACCGTCGAACACGACATGCTCGTAGACCTCGTCCGACAGCACCACGATGCCGGTATCGCGCGTGAGCTGCGCGAGCCGTTCGAGATCGTCGGCGGAGAACACGGTCGCGGTCGGGTTGTGCGGCGTATTGACGACGATCATCCGCGTGCGCGGCGTGATCGCGGCGGCCACTTCGTCCCAGTTCACGCGGAAATGTTCGGGCGACAGCTTGATCGCGACCGGCGTCGCGCCCTGCATCCGCACGATCGGCGCATAGCTGTCGAACGACGGCTCGAAATAGATCACTTCGTCGCCCGGATGCACGAGCGCGCTGATCGCCGCGTAGAGCCCCTCGCTCGCGCTCGCGATCACCGTGATCTCGGTGCCCGGGTCATAGCGCGTGCCGTACAGCGCCTCGGTCTTCTCCGCGAGCCGTTCGCGCAGCGACGCGAGGCCGGCCATCGGCGCGTACTGGTTGTGGCCGTCGCGCATCGCGCGCGCGACGCCGTCGACGAGCGCCGGATCCGGCGCGAAATTCGGCGCGCCCTGCGACAGGTTCAGCGCATCGTGCTGTGCGGCAAGCTGGCCGATCACCGTGAAGATCGTCGTCCCGACGTCCGGCAGTTTCGAACGGGGCCTGGTGGCGCTTCGCATGAGTTCTCCTTCTGATGTCCTTCGGGCCGGCCCGTGCGATGCGCGCGGCCGGTCTCATCGGGGATGATTTAGCCCGAGCCAATATCGGCGGACAACCGAAAGTTCGTCATGGCGGCCATGCGTTTTTCTCATGAGCGGCCATACGCTTGGCTCGACGCCAAGGCCGAGTGACCGGCAATGCATGCGAATCGGGCATTTCCCCTGGACGCGCGCGGCCACGCCGCGCGTCACGCGCCCGCGGCCGCCAGGTAGGCGCTCAGCACGGCCCGCAACTCGCCGCGCAACGCATCGAGGTCCAGTGCCGGCCCGAGCGTGAGCAGCGCCTGGGAGACGCCGCCGTAGCAGACCGCATGCGCCATCCGGGCGATCCCGTCGAGCCGCGCGGCCGGCGGTGGATCGGCGGCCTGCGCGAGCGCGTCGCGCCACAGCGCGACATAGGCGTCGTAATGGCGCCGGTACGCGGCGAGCGGCGACACCTGCCGCTCCAGCGCGAAGAACGCGCCCCACAGCGCGGCGTCGGCGCCGATCGCGTCGACCTGCAGGTCGGCGAGCGCGGCCGCGAGCTCGGCGCGCGGCGCGCCGCGCAACCCGTGCGCCGCATCGCGCAGCCGGTCGGCCAGCGCCAGCACGCGCCGGTGGATGCACAGCGCGGCGAGGCTCTGCTTGTCGCCGAAGTATTCGTAGAAGGTGCCGACGCTCACGCCCGCGACGGCCGCGATCTCGCGAATCGTCGCCTTCGCGTAGCCGCGCTCGAGCAAAAGCTGAACGAAGGCCTGCTGCAGCGCGTCGGACGTGGCCTGCGCGCGCGACTGGCGCGGCCGGCGACGCAGCGCGGGCGCGGGTTGCGCCGCCGGCTGGCCGGGCGGCGCCGGAACCTGAACATGTCGCGGCGGCATATTTGCTAATCTGAAATTCAGCGGAAACGCGTTTGACCGGCAGACCGCGACGCACGAGACCGGAGACAGCCCGATGACCGAATCGACCCGAGACGTCACGAACCAGTTCGACGAACTGGTCGACTATAACCTCTTCGCCACCGACGTCGCGCTGCGCGACGCACTCGCCCGCGCGGGCGCCGACTGGGCCGTGCCGCGGCTCGACGCGTACGGCGCGCGGCTCGGCAGCGCCGACACCGCACAGCTCGCCGACGAAGCGAACCGCCACGCGCCGGAACTGAACGCGTTCGACCGGCGCGGCCGGCGCATCGACCGCGTCGACTTCCATCCGGCCTGGCACACGCTGCTCGGCATGTACCGCAACGAAGGCTTCGTGTCGCTCGCGTTCCGCGACACGCGCCCCGGCCGCTGGGCCGCGACCGCGGCCGGCTTCTACCTGCACGGCCAGATCGAGGCCGGCACGCTGTGCCCGGCGACGATGACACAGGCCGCGATTCCGGTGCTGCAGAAGGAGCCGGCGCTGTGGGGCCTGCTGCGCGACAGGCTGTACAGCGACGACTACGATCCGCGCGACGTGCCGGTCGCCGACAAGCGCTCGATCTGGTTCGGCATGGGGATGACGGAGAAACAGGGCGGCTCCGACGTGCGCGCGAACACGACGCTGGCGACCCCGGTCGGCGCGGGCGGGCGCGGCGGCGAATACCGGCTGCGCGGCCACAAGTGGTTCTTCTCCGCGCCGATGTGCGACGCGCACCTGGTCGTCGCGCGCACCGAAGCAGGCAGCCCGTCATGCTTCTACGTGCCGCGCTGGCGGCCCGACGGCACGAAGAACGCGGTCGAGATCCAGCGGCTGAAGAACAAGATCGGCAACCGCAGCAATTCGAGCAGCGAAATCGAGCTGAACGACGCATGGGGGATCATGCTCGGCGACGAAGGCCGCGGCATTCCGACCATCATCGAGATGGCCACCTACACGCGGCTGAACTGCGTGCTCGGCAGCGCCGCGATGCTGCGCCAGGGCGTCGTACAGGCGATCGCGTACACGCGGCGGCGCCACGCGTTCGGCCGCGCGCTCGCCGAGCAGCCGCTGATGCGCACCGTGCTCGCCGACCTCGCGCTCGAAAGCGAGGCCGCGCTCGTGCTCGCGATGCGCCTCGCCGACGCGTTCGAGCGCGACGACGCGCCGCGCGAACGCGCGTGGAAGCGGATCGTCACGCCCGCCGCGAAATTCTGGGTCTGCAAGCGCGCGGTCGAGCTGACCGGCGAGGTGATGGAGGTGTTCGGCGGCAACGGCTACGTCGACGACGGGCCGATCGCGCGCCTGTTCCGCGAAGCGCCGGTCAACTCGATCTGGGAAGGCTCCGGCAACGTGATGTGCCTCGACGTGCTGCGCGCGGTGTCGCGCGAGCCCGACGCGGCCGCGGCGCTGCTCGCCGAACTGGCCGACCTCGGCGCCGGCGAACCGCGCATCCGCGCGGCGCTCGATACGATGCGCGCGATGCTCGCGGCGCCGGCCGACACGCTCGAGGCGTCGGCCCGGGTGTTCGCGCAACGGCTCGCGCTGGTCGCGCAGGCGTGCCTGCTGCGGCGCGACGCGCCCGCGTTCGTCGCCGATGCATTCGTCGCGACCCGGCTCGCCGCGCCCGACTGGGGCCGCATCGCGGGCGGCTTCGACCCGCACGCGTTCGACGTCGGCGCGCTGCTGCAGCGCGCGTACCCGGCCTGACGCGCCCGCTCGTCCTCCTCGCGTGGAGCCATGATGAACCTCGTCGCCGCCCTCGACCGCGCCGCCCGTGCGACGCCCGACAAGCCGTTCCTGATCCACGACGACACGGCGATCACGTACGCCGCCGCGCGCGAGCGTTCGCATCGCGCGGCGGCCGTGCTGAGCGCACTCGGCGTCGCGGCCGGCGACCGCGTCGCCGCGATGTGCCTGAACACGCCCGCGTTCGTCGACCTGATGTTCGGCGCGTGGCGGCTCGGCGCCGCGTTCGTGCCGATCAACCACAAGCTGCAGGCGCCGGAAGTCGACTACGTGCTCGAGCACAGCGGCAGCACGGTGCTCCTGTTCGACGCGGCGCTCGCGCCGGTGCTGGCGCGCGTGATCCATCCGGTGCGGCGGCTCGTCACCGAAGGCGACGCCGCCGGCACGCCGAACTTCGACGCGATGTGCGCGGCGATGGACGGCGTCGCGGGCATCGAGCCGGCCGACGGCGACGTCGCGCAGATCCTCTACACGTCCGGCACGACCGGCCGCCCGAAAGGCTGCGTGCACAGCCATCGCACCGTGACGCTCGCAGCGATGCAGGCGGCGCTCGCGACCGGCATCGGCCGTAACGAACGCACGCTGATGGCGATGCCGATCTGGCATTCGTCGCCGCTGAACAACTGGTTCGGCGGCACGCTGTACGCAGGCGGCACCGTCGTGCTGCTGCGCGAATACCATCCGCTGCGCTTCCTGCAGGCCGTCGAGCGCGAACGCGTGACGCTGTATTTCGGCGCGCCGGTGTCGTATACGCTGCCGCTCGACACGATCGAGCGCTTCGCGGCGTTCGACCTGTCGAGCGTGCGCGCATGGCTGTACGGCGGCGGCCCGATCGGCGCCGCGCAGGCCGAACGGCTCGCGCATGCGTATCGCAGCAACGCGTTCTTCCAGGTGTACGGAATGACGGAAACGGGCCCGGCCGGCACCACGCTGTATCCGGACGAGCAGATCGCGAAAGCCGGCTCGATCGGTCGCCAGGGCGGCCCCGGCGTCGACCTGCGGGTCGTGCGGAGCAATGGCGCCGACGCGCTGCCGGGCGACACCGGCGAAATCTGGCTGAAGGCCGACAGCATGATGCTCGGCTATCTCGACGACCCGGCCGCGACGCGCGCCGCGTTTGCGCCGGACGGCTGGTATCGCACCGGCGACATCGCGCGAATCGATCAGGATGGCTACCTGTTCATCGTCGACCGGCTGAAGGACATGATCGTGACGGGTGGCGAGAACGTCTATTCGAAAGAAGTGGAGGACGTGCTCGACGCGCATCCGGACATCGCGGAAGCGGCCGTCGTCGGCGTCCCGCATCCGGAATGGGGCGAGACGGTCGTCGCGCACGTCGTGCTGCGCGCGAGCGCCGCGCCCGATGCGGATGCGCTGCGCGCGTTCTGCGGCGAGCGGCTCGCCGCGTACAAGCTCCCGCGCGAATTCGTGTTCGCGGAAACGCTGCCGCGCACGCCGACCGGCAAGCTGCAGAAGTTCCTGCTGCGCACGCGGCGCGAGCGCGAGTAACGCCGAAGCCAAAGAAAAAGCCACCGGACCCGACGGCCCGATGGCTTTTTCGCACGCGATGCGAGACGGGGCATTGCGACGCCCCCGCCCGCGCTCACGCCATGCTTACTTGCCGCCGATGCTCTTCAGCGGCTTCCACTCGCCCTTCTCGACCTTGTACATCGTGATGCCGCCGTTCTTCAGGTCGCCCTTCGCGTCGTACGCGACGTGCGACGACGTGACGCCAGCCATGTCGGTCTTCGCGAGCACCGGCAGGTACTTCGCCGGATCGGTCGAATCGGCCTTCTTCATCGCGTTGAGCATCGCCATCGCGCCGTCGTACGCGTACGGCGAGTACGTCTGCACTTCTTCGCCGAAGCGCTTCTTGTACTTGTCGGCGTAGGTCTTGCCGCCCGGCATTTCTTCCAGCGGCAGGCCTGCCAGCGATGCGATCGTGCCGTCGGCCGCGTTGCCCGCGATCTTCAGGAACGTCGGCGTCTTCACCATTTCGCCGCTCATCAGCGGTGCGGTGATGCCGAGCGTCTTCATCTGCTTGACCATCGGCGCTGCCTGCGAATCCGCGCCGCCGTAGTAGACGAGGTCCGGCTTCGCGGCCTTCAGCTTGGTCAGGATCGCCTTGAAGTCGACCGCCTTGTCGTTCGTGAATTCGCGGTCGACGATCGTCGCGCCGCCGGCCTTCGCGGCCTTCTCGAACTGGTCGGCGAGACCCTGGCCGTAGGCCGTGCGGTCGTCGACGATCGCGATCTTCTTCATGCCGAGATCCTTCGACGCGAAGGTGCCCGCCACCGAGCCCTGCTGCGTGTCGGACGTCATCATGCGGAAGGTCGTCTTGTAACCCTGCTGCGTGTATTCCGGCGCCGTCGCCATCGCGATTTGCGGAATGCCGGCGTTCGCGTAGATGCGCGAAGCGGGAATCGTCGTGCCCGAGTTGAAGTGGCCGAGCATGCCCTTGATGCCGTCGTCGACGAGCTTCTGCGCGACCGTCGTGCCGGTGCGCGGGTCAGCCTGGTCGTCCTGCGTCTCGAGCACGAACTTCACCGGCTTGCCGCCGATCTTCGGGCTGGTCGCGTTGAAGTCTTCCAGCGCGAGCGCGATCCCGTTCTGCATATCCTTGCCGTAGTGAGCCTGGGCGCCCGTCATCGGCCCTGCGTAACCGATCTTCACGTCATCCGCATGGGCCGTCCCCGCCAGCGACATGACGGCGACGAACGTCGCGCCTGCCAGCTTTTTCATCGTGTGTTGCATAGCTTCTCCTTGGTACCAGGGTAAATGGAGCGGCTTCGGGATCGCCTTGCCGCTTCCTTTGATTGATCCGAACGGCAAGGATGGTCAGCCGATCGTCATCAAATTCGCATTGCCGCCCGCCGCGGCCGTATTCACGCTCACCGAGCGCTCGGTCAGCAGGCGCTCGAGCGCGTAGTCTTCCGCGTCGCCGTTCTCGAACGCGCCCGCCGACACGCCCTGCACCGACACGATCGGGCCCGGCCGCTGCGCGACGTCCTTCACGAGCGTCTGCAGCTCGTCGCTGTCGCCTTCGAACAGCACCGCGTCGAACGGCGCGTCGGCCTGCTTGCGCACGGCCGCATGCGCCTTCAGCGCAGCCGGCAACGCGGCCACCAGCGCCTCGCCCGCGGCACCGGCGAACAGTGCGCGGTTGCCGGTCGCCAGCACCGCCGCGAACTGCGCGCGCGCACCGCTCGGCGTTGCCGCGACACACAGCACCGTGCCGCGCGGGCCGAGTGTATACGTGTTTCGCTCGCCGGTCGGGCCGGTCAGCACCGCGGTCGCACCGGCCGGCACCTGCGCCAGGTAACCGTCGCAGCGGGCGGCCAGCGCCGGTTCGCGCTGCTCGATCAGCCAGTCGCGCAGCGCGGTCAGCGCCGTCGCCGGGTTGCTGCGCTGTTCGCCATCGACCGCGCCGTCCGCGATCAGCGTCTGCGCGAGCGAACGCGGCAGGCCCGACGGACGCGTCGCGAGCAGGCGCTGCAGGTACAGCGCGCCGCCGGCCTTCGGACCCGTGCCCGACAGCCCTTCGCCGCCGAACGGCTGCACGCCGACCACCGCGCCGATCACGTTGCGGTTCACGTAGATGTTGCCGACGTGCGCGTTCGAGATCACGTGCGCGATCGTCTCGTCGATCCGCGTGTGGATGCCGAGCGTCAGGCCGTAACCCGTCGCGCGGATCTGTTCGAGCAGCTTGTCGAGCTGGCTGCGGCGATAGCGCACGACGTGCAACACGGGGCCGAACACTTCGCGCTTCAGCTCGTCGATGCTGCCGATCTCGATCAGCGTCGGCGGCACGAACGTGCCGTGCGCGCAGGCTTCCGGCGACGGCAGCTGCGTGACGGTGTGGCCCTTGTCCTTCATCGTCGCGACGTGCGTGTCGATCGTCTGCTTCGCTTCGGCGTCGATCACCGGGCCGACGTCGGTCGACAAGCGGTCCGGGTTGCCGAGCGCCAGCTCGTGCATCGCGCCCTTGAGCATCGTCAGCGTGCGGTCCGCGACATCGTCCTGCAGACACAGAACGCGCAGCGCCGAACACCGTTGACCGGCCGAGTCGAACGACGACTGCATCACGTCCGCGACGACCTGCTCCGCGAGCGCCGACGAATCGACGATCATCGCGTTCTGGCCGCCCGTTTCCGCGATCAGCGGAATCGGCTTGCCGTCCGGGTCGAGGCGCGCGGACAGCGTCTTGTTGATCAGGCGCGCGACTTCGGTCGAGCCGGTGAACATCACCGCGCGCGTGCGCGGATCGGCGACCAGCGCCGCGCCGACGGTCTCGCCGGTGCCCGGCAGCAGCTGCACCGCGCCGGCCGGCACGCCGGCCTCGCGCAGCAGGCGCACGGCCTGGGCCGCGATCAGCGGCGTCTGCTCGGCCGGCTTCGCGAGCACCGTGTTGCCGGCCGCGAGCGCGGCGGCGACCTGCCCCATGAAGATCGCGAGCGGGAAGTTCCACGGGCTGATACAGACCACGGGGCCGAGCGGACGGTGCGTGTCGTTCGAGAATTCGTCGCGGATCTGCGCCGCGTAGTAGCGCAGGAAGTCGACCGCTTCGCGGATTTCGGCGATCGCGTTCGGCAGCGACTTGCCGGCTTCGCGCACGATCAGGCCCATCAGCGTGTGCATCTGCGCTTCGAGCAGGTCGGCCGCGCGCACCAGGCAGTCGGCACGCGCATCGACCGGCGTCGCCTGCCAGATCGGCGCGGCGGCGACTGCGTGCGCGAGCGCCGCGCTCACGTGTTCGGCCGTCGCCTCGCTGACCGTGCCGACGATGTCGCGCTGGTCGGCCGGGTTGCGCACGTCGCGCGCCGGGGCGTCGGCGAGCGCGTCATCGGCGAGCATCGGCGCCGCGCGCCACGGATGGTGCGCGCTCGCCAGCAACGCGGACGACAGCGACGCGAGACGGTGTTCGTTCGACAGGTCGAGGCCCATCGAGTTGGGACGCTCGTCGCCGTACAGGTGGCGCGGCAGCGGAATCTTCGCGTGCGGCGCGCCGAGCGGCACGACCTTCGACGCCTCGTCGACCGGATCGGCGACCAGTTCCTTCACCGACACGGTTTTATCCGCGATGCGGTTCACGAACGACGTGTTCGCGCCGTTTTCCAGCAGGCGGCGCACCAGGTACGCGAGCAGCGTTTCATGCGTGCCGACCGGCGCATACACCCGGCACGGACGGTTCAGCTTGTCGCGGCCCGTGACTTCCTCGTACAGCGGCTCGCCCATCCCGTGCAGGCACTGGAATTCGTACTGGCCCGGGTAGTAGTTCTGGCCCGCCAGGTGATAGATCGCGGCCAGCGTGTATGCGTTGTGCGTCGCGAACTGCGGGTAGACGGCGTCGGGTGCCGCGAGCAGTTTCTTCGCGCACGCGAGATACGACACGTCCGTGTAGATCTTGCGCGTGTAGACCGGATAGCCTTCGAGGCCGTCGACCTGCGCGCGCTTGATTTCGGTGTCCCAGTACGCGCCCTTGACGAGGCGGATCATCAGGCGGTGACGGCTGCGGCGCGCGAGGTCGATCAGGTAGTCGATCACGAACGGGCAACGCTTCTGGTAACCCTGCACGACGAAGCCGATGCCGTTCCAGCCCGCGAGTTCCGGATCGAAGCACAGCGCTTCCAGCAGGTCGAGCGACAGCTCGAGACGGTCGGCTTCTTCCGCGTCGATGTTCAGGCCGATGTCGTAGCGGCGCGCGAGCAGCGCGAGCGCACGCACGCGCGGCAGCAGCTCGCTCATCGTGCGGTCCTGCTGCGAGCGCGAGTAGCGCGCGTGCAGCGCCGACAGCTTGATCGAGATGCCCGGGCCTTCGTAGATGCCGCGGCCGCCGGCCGCCTTGCCGATCGCGTGGATCGCCTGTTCGTACGACGCGTAGTAGCGCTGCGCGTCCTCTTCCGTCGTCGCCGCTTCGCCGAGCATGTCGTACGAGTAGCGGAAGCCGCGCGCTTCGTACTTGCGGCTGTTGGCCAGCGCCTCGGAAATCGTCTCGCCGGTGACGAACTGCTCACCCATCAGGCGCATTGCCATGTCGACGCCCTTGCGGATCAGCGGCTCGCCGCCACGGCCGATCAGGCGCGTGAGCGCCGACGACAGGCCCGCTTCGCTGTTGGTCGTCACGAGCTTGCCGGTGATCATCAGCCCCCAGGTCGCCGCGTTCACGAACAGCGACGGCGCGTGGCCGACGTGCGAACGCCAGTCGCCCTTGCTGATCTTGTCGCGAATCAGCGCATCGCGGGTCGCGCGATCGGGGATCCGCAACAGCGCTTCGGCCAGACACATCAGCGCGACGCCTTCCTGGCTCGACAGCGAAAACTCGTGGATCAGCCCTTCGACGCCGCCGCCCGAGCTCTTCTCGCGCAGCGCCTCGACGAGCTGCGTCGCGAGCGTCTGTACGTCGGCCTGCAGGTTCGCCGGCAGGCGCGCCTGGCCGAGCAGGAACGGCACGCATTCCGGTTCGGGGCGGCGATACGCGGCCGTGATCGCCGCGCGCAGCACCGATTGCGGCTGCACGTTCTGGGCGAACTCGAGGAACGGATGCGGCGAGTTGTCGTCGTCACCGTCCGGCGTCTGGCCGTCGGCGAGCTCCGTCACGCCGCTGCTGCCCGACAGTTCGGGCGGCAGCTGGCCGTGCTCGATCCGCTCGAGGTACGCGAAGATCGCCTGCTTGATCAGCCAGTGGGGAGTGCGCTCGAGACGCGCTGCCGCGTCTTTCAGGCGCGAGCGGAGAAGGTCGTCGACTTTGACGCCAAGAGTCGTGCTTGCCATGGTGGGTTCGTGCGCCGGTGCGAGCCCGGCAATGTGGTGTGAGAGGATGCGCGAAATCCTACGGCACGCAATAAAAAGGTGCAACCGAATTAAGAGACTGGTTGCACCTCGAAGTTACTCAATATAATCAGCCACTTATAAGGTCGCAACCTAGGGGTTGCCCGTGGTCGGTGGATCGGTGTTTTCCCTGATCGAGGGCGAGTTGGCACGCGTGGACAACCTTCGGTGTGCGCGGCCGAGGGGAAAGACGGGTTGCACTGGCCGGGTCGGCGGGTCGGCGGGCAGGTTTGGAACGCGCCCTGCGGAGATCGCATGCCGCTCGGCGCGGGCGGCGCGGGCGGCGGGGTTGGCGGGTTGGCGGG